>DASZQE010000371.1:0-2624 GCA_035550175.1 Phycisphaerales bacterium
GTCTCGCGCGGCGAGGGCATCGGAAGAATCGACGTCGGGAGTCCATTCATTCAAGCGTTGAGGCAGACCGGGACGGTTGCCGAAGCGTTGCTCGGCAAGGCCGGGCACTTCCATGAGTGCGATGACGGCGTAGATGCAGCCGGGGACAGCGATGACGAGGATGAACCCGATGATGAACCACATATTGAATTCAGTTTACCACTCGGTCGAGCTCGTTTGTCGGCATTGAAATCGGTCGCAAAGAACACAAGGACACACTACGCTACGGCATGCATGATCTTTCATTGATCACGACGATTTCGGCAGCGTTCACAGCCGCATGGGTGCTGGGGATTGTGACGCACAAGCTGGGATTGTCGCCGATTGTGGGATACCTGGCGGCAGGCGTGGCGATCGGGCCGTACACGCCGGGATTTGTGGGGGACGTGAAGATTGCGGACCAACTTTCACAAGTCGGCGTGATCCTGCTGATGTTCGGCGTGGGGCTGCACTTTCATCTGAAGGATCTGCTGAAGGTGAGAGGCATTGCGATTCCGGGCGCGATTGTGCAGAGCGCGGTAGCGACGGCAGTCACGACGGTGGTATTCGGGATGCTGGGATGGCCGTTGTCGGCAGGATTGATGCTCGGCATTGCGATGGGTGTAGCGAGCACGGTCGTGCTACTGCGCGTGCTGGTGGATCGAAATTTGCTGGAAGCGGAGGAAGGCCGGATTGCGGTCGGGTGGTTGATCGTCGAAGACGTTCTGACGGTGATCGCGTTGGTGCTGGTCCCAGTGCTTGCAGTCGGCAACGGCGGAGAAGGCATGGGAATCGGCGCCGTGACCGCGATTGCATGGGCGGTGGGAAAGATCGTGGCACTGGTTCTCATTACGCTGCTGGCGGGATCGCGGATAGTGCCCTGGATTCTGGTGCAAGCCGCCAAGCTGCGATCCCGAGAACTTTTCACGCTTACGGTGCTGGTTGTGTCGGTTGCGGTCGCAGTGGGATCGGCAGAACTGTTTGGAGCATCGCCTGCGCTGGGGGCGTTTCTGGCGGGAATGGTTGTGGGGCAATCGCCGGTGAGTCAGCAGGCGGCGACGGAAGTGCTGCCGATGCGTGATGCGTTTGCGGTGGTGTTTTTTGTGTCGGTGGGGATGTTGTTTGACCCGACATTTGTGATTCATGAGCCGATGCTGGTGGCGGCGGGGCTGGGAATTGTCCTGATCGTGAAACCGGTGACAGCGCTGGGCATCACGTCAATTCTGGGATATTCGATCAAGACCGGATTGACGGTCGCGGTGGGTCTGGCCCAGATCGGGGAGTTCTCGTTCATCCTTGCGCAACTGGCGGGAGAACGCGGGCTGTTGCCAGAGGCCGGTCATCAAGCCTTGGTTGCAACGGCGATCATTTCCATCGCGATCAATCCGTTAGCGTTCTCGGGCATTCCGGGAGTGGAACGATGGCTGGAGCGACGAACGAGTCTTTGGAGATTCCTGAACAAGCGAGCGAATCGAAAGATGGAGCGAGTGAATGCGCACTCGGCGGCGCTGGTGAAGAAGAGTGACAAGGCGCTGGCTGTGATTGTGGGGTATGGACCTGTGGGCAGAGCTGTGGATGCACTCCTGCGAGACATGGGCATGGAGACAATGATCGTGGACCTGAACATGGACAGTATTCAGGCGTTGACGAAACGAGGACGAGGGGCGATCTACGGAGATGCCGGAAGGCGAGAGATTCTTGAACTTGCAGGAATCAAGAAGGCGGCTCATCTGGTCCTTGCGCTGCCGCATTCTGAAAACCGACGGCCGATGATGCTTGCGGCAAGGGAGATGAATCCGCAGATTGAGATCACGGTGAGAACGAGATATTTGAATGAACGAGCCGAACTTGAAGATGTCGGCGCAACGACCATCGTTTCAGAGGAGGGCGAAGCAGGCATTGCGCTTGCGAAGCGAGTGCTGGAGCGAAGAAACCTTGATCAAGGGACCATTGCGGGGTTGGAACAGGCGCTGCGGAAAGTGTGGGACATGAATCGAACAGCCAGCGATCGCCCCTCGCAGAGTTCCGTCTCACAAAAAATGGAATGAGCCATGCATCCACGACAATCATGGTCGCAGAAAGCATGGCTCAATTCAGTTTGCCAACGGTCACGGAGTCCGCGGCAAGAACGCTTCAAGGGACGCAGATGTCAAGAGTCGAAAGCTCCCTGACGGAATACCTCTGCCGTGATGCTCTGAACAAACCACGCTTGACCTCATGGATGGCTGATCCGAGCCCAAGCGAATAAACGTCGCAGATCAAGAGCATCTCAATGAGCGCATGAACAGCCTCCTTGAAAACTGTCACGGTGAAATCACACCATTCTCTGTGGCCAATACGTCAAATGCCGGACAGGTACAAACACTGTGGGATTGAAGATCGTCAATGAAGACGACGGGCACTGCTTGGGCATGTGCGTTCATGGGAACACCTCAAGAATTGCGAAGTGCCCGATCGCACTTCAGATTCAGCCTGATCTTGTGACGTCGGTGAAAAACTTGAGCCAGTCGCGAAAGACTTTCAAGAATCAACAATAGTGACATTTTTCACAATAACGGCAACCATTGGAATGCCAGAGGATTAACATCCAATCATCTCGATCAACA
>DASZQE010000372.1:0-2031 GCA_035550175.1 Phycisphaerales bacterium
GCATCTGCCAGGCCGTGGCCTCCGCTCACGCAAAAGGCGTGATTCACCGCGATCTCAAGCCTGGCAACATCTTGATCGACTCGGAGAATCAGCCGCACATTCTGGATTTCGGCCTCGCCAAGCCTGCCGGTCCCAATGCGACCGTCCCCCTCACGCTCACCACGCAATTCATGGGAACCATCGCCTATTCCTCTCCTGAGCAGACGCGCGGAGACCAGTCGCAGATCGATTCGCGTTCGGATGTGTACGCACTGGGCGTGATTCTGTACGAGATGGTCACGCGCCGTCTTCCGTACGTGCTCACCGGAGGATTCGTGCAGGCCGCCAACGCGATTTGCACTTATCCAGCCGATCCGCCCAGCGGTTTCAATCCTGAAGTCACGTTTGATCTCGACACCATCATCCTACGCGCGCTGTGCAAGGATCCGCAGCGCAGGTACCAGACCGTGTATGACTTCGGCGAAGACGTTCGCAGATTTCTTGTTGGGGAGCCGATTGCGGCGCGTCGCGACAGCATCATCTATCTCGCACAAATGAAGGCACGCGGCGGCATCGCTCGTCACAAGTGGCTGGCGCGAATCATGATTGCGCTGTGGATCGCCATGCTGTTCAAATTCGTCAGTCAACCGCTGGATCGCCTGTGGCCGGGCCCTGAACATGCGTACGAACGATGGCTCCAGGGGATAGCCGCTCAGACCTCAGGCAACGCGCTCAATCGGATTCAGATCATTGGGATCACACCCCGGACATGGGCGAACATGGAAACAATCGCCGCTGCCAATCTGGTTGCCGGCGTGTCTTCCGAATGGAGGGGAAGCCTCCGCAAGCTGCATGGCCTGCTGATGTCTCGTCTTGCAGTTGCCGGCGCACGAGTGGTGGTCTGGGACATAGCGTTCCCAGAACTCAAGCCGGAGGACGTCAACGCACGGAATCCACCCGCAACGAGTGAAATACAGGACTGGAGTGAAGCCTTCGCGGCTGGAGCGCGGGCTGTGAACGATGCGGGCGGCGTTGTGGTGGTCAACGTGTGGGATTGGCCGTCCGATCCGCAGATCACTCCTGACACCGATCCGGCAATCCTTGCGGCGCCCGTTCGCTGGGGCGGCCCTACGCTCGGCGTAAGCCCATTCGTCGATTGGCAATCTGACCTCATCGTCGTCCGGAATGCCACCACAAACATTTTTTCACTCCCGCTTGCCGCCTTTGCCGCCATGCGCCATCCGCATATGGCTGTTCGCGCTCAGCTTGATCCGCAGCTCAGCCAGCTCATGTTGGTCTATTCCGACCCTCGGCAATCGCTTCAGCAAACCACCGCCGCCGATACGGACATCATTCAACTCAGCACGATTCAATCGCCCGAAGCGGATGGCCTGCAGCTCGGCATGCGTCCCGCAGATCGTGTCGGAAGACTTGTGGTGCAGCTTCCATCCGATGCGGATATCCGAAACGCCACGATGAGTTATGACGATGTGCTTGCGCTCAGCCCGGAAGCGTTGCTCAAGCGATTCAATGACACAATGGTCATCATCGGTGACTTCAGGGATCAGAACGACGTGCATCCCACTCCCGACGGGCGAATGCTTCACGGTGCTTATGGGCACGCCGCCGCCATCTCAACGCTGCTCTACGGCCGATCCACCATGTATTTCCCCAGCGACTTCACATGGTTTCTATTGCTGTTCACCGGTTCGAGCATGGGCATCATCATTTCTCACCGCGTCTTCCGGACATTTCTGATCGGCGTGTGTATCGCGCTTTTTTGCGCGTTCGCGCTGTTTCTTGCTTCGCTTGTCACGTTCTATTCCACTCGGATCATCTGGAACCCCATGCTGCCCGTCGCCGCGATGCTCTTCTCCGCCTGGCTGACCTACAAATTCGTCCCTTCCAAATCCATCTCGGCGCAGTACGATTCTTGACACAGCTTGGCTCGTGTCCAGCATCAGCGGCTTGGTCCGAACTTCCCGGAGGTGTTCTATGTCGGCCACTCACACGTTCCGCATCCTCGCATATGCATGCGCAATCCCGCTCGCA
>DASZQE010000373.1:0-4364 GCA_035550175.1 Phycisphaerales bacterium
CGTGATCGCGGAGATCGTGGCGGTTCACGCGGTGGTGGTGATCGAGGTCGGCGTCGCTCCGGCGGTGGGTCCGGTGGCGGAGGCGGGGGACGCGATCGTGATCGTGGCGGTGATCGCTATTGATCACTCTCGAATCTTCCCGCAACATCTGAATGTGACTTCTCGGCACGGCTCACCCCGTGCCGTTTTCTTTTAACCCCCTCCCGTGAGGGGATGAGGGAGGGAGCCTGGGGTTGGCGAGTCACACTGTGTGCAAGTGCGTTCGTGCAATCCGCTCGCCTTGTCATTCCGCTCAGTCCCAGCCAACATGCGTCCCGTGTCCCACACATGGTTCGTCATCCTCGGCCTCGTCATCGGCCTGCTGATCATGCTCCCCATCACCCGTGCGCTCCTGCGCAGAGCTGAAAAGCGTGCCCGCGCGGCAGAGCGCCGCGCTCAGGAATCCGAACGTCTCGCCCAGCTCGGCTCAATGACCGGTGGCCTCGCCCACGAAATCAAGAATCCGCTCTCAACCATCGGTCTCAACGCCCAGCTCCTCGCAGAGGATCTCGCCGACGCTGAACTCCCGCCCGATCATCGTGATCGTCTCCTTCGTCGGCTTGAAACGCTCTCGCGCGAGGTCACCCGCCTCAAGACTATCCTCACCGACTTCCTTCAGTTCGCCGGCCGAATCAAGCTCGATCCGCATCCGCATGATCTTGTTCGCATCGTCGATGAACTCGCGGATTTCTTTCACCCGCAATGTCAGCAGGCCAACATCGTCCTTCGCACGTCTCACTCGTCAGGCGCTGTCACAGCATCCGTCGATGAAACCCTTCTCAAGCAGGCCATCTTGAATCTCATGATTAACGCCGTGCAGGCGATGGCTCCCGCCGATGCGCCTCGCATCTCCAATGCTTCACGTGGTGAGCTCATCATCCGCGTTGAAGCCGACGATGCCGATGCTCGCATCCACGTCATTGACACCGGCCCCGGCATCCCCTCTGACAAGGTTGATGAAATCTTCCGTCCCTATGTGTCATTCAAATCAGGCGGCACAGGTCTCGGACTCCCCACCGCGCGCCGCATCGTCGAAGAGCACGGCGGTCGGCTCACGCTTCACTCCGAACCCGCACAAGGTTCCGATTTCACCATTCACATTCCGCTGAATTCACGCGCGGTATCCGCCTCGCCTCCAGCCGCGTAATTCACATTGATCAGCTTTTTGGAAACCCGGTCCTCGATTCCGGACCTTTGCCCCGAGGACATGATTCGTTCCTCAGTTTGCTATCTCAATTTCGGGCCCGGACAGGAGCTCCGCGCTTTCAATCACGGACTTTGCCACCTCGACCAGTGGCCTGCGGTTGTTCCTCGCCTGTTTCTGCAGTTGTTTCATGGCTTCGGGTTCGTCCAGCCCGCGCCGTTGCACAAGCAGCCATTTCGCCTGCTCGATGATCTTCCTGTTTTCCAGTCGCTCCTTGAGCTCACGGATCTCGTCCGTCAGCGCTAGTTGCTCTTTGTGTCGCGCCCACGCGAGTTGAATCGCGATGTGGAGCTCGGATGCATCCACAGGTTTCATCAGAAACGCATAGACCCCCGCCTGATTCAGCTTTCCGACATGTTGAGATGCCGCTGAGCTTGAGAGGATAAGGACAGGCACTCGCAACTTTTGCCGCATGACGTCCAAAGCATCAATCCCGCTGGCCGCTGATATGCTCGCGTTGATCACAGCGAGGTCGGGCTTCCGCGTTTCACAAAGACTGAGTGCCGCCGCGCCGTCGGTTGCGGTTCCCACAACCTCATACCCTTCTTTCGAGAGTAGTGCGGCGATAGTGTTCGCGGATTCAGCATCATCATCCGCAACCAGAACTCGCTTGAGAGCTTGACCCGAATTGTGGTAATGCACTCCGTTCAGCTGTGCGCCAAACGTCAGTTCCTCCCTGCCCGCTCGTTCGCTCAAACCTCTCATTGTTCCAACCGCCTTCCGCTGCGATTCCATAGCCCCACGAAAGCGCCAGGCGCGTGTGCCCGCCACACTCTCAGCGATCATTTGCTCCGATTTCAGTCGCTATCGATTGTGTCGAACATTTCAATCGCGCCCCTAGCATACTCAACTCATGCACATTCATCAGCAAGATGAACTTGTTTAAATGATGAATTATTCAGCAAGTTTCTTCCTCAACTCACCCCATCTTATCTCCCGCGCTGATTAGTCCATAAACTTCCGTATCTCAAAATCTTGCGGCCAATGCCCACGACAGGGGCTTTCCGTGTTTGGTTTTTCTTCATCGTCAAATTCATCAAATCAATCGTAGTCAATTTCAACTACATTTTTCTCCCGTCAGAATCCTCCGGTTGGCGGAGGCAACAACTCACTCGGCCCGCGCGTGCTCTCCGAATTTCCCACGCTTCCGTTCGTTGTGTTCTCGCTTCCGCCGCTCGATTCCTTCGTAGCAGGTGCCTGCGTGGATCCAATCTGAAGATTCTGGCCCGGCGGACTCGCTTGCGTCGCTGGCCTGGAACTCGCTGGCTTTCCTCCACATCCGCTCAAGAGCACGCACCATCCTGCAACAACCACAATCACAAAATTTTGTGTCAATCGCATCGTTTCACTCCTGTTGCCCCCATCTCGCGCCTTCTTTGCACCATTCATAACGCTCCTGCCGATCAGTTCTTAGAGTAAAACCCGTAACCACGCTACGCTTGTGAACCCTCGCCAGGGAACATGCACCATGACGAGCCTTTTCGCCGTTGAACCCAAGATTCCCTCCAATTCTTCCGCCATGAAGAAATCCGCTCCACCCTCTCGCTCCAAGTCCCGCGCTCCAAAATCCACAGCCGAAGAACCGTCCATCGATTCCTCCGAATCCCCCGCCCCCAAATCCTCAAAGCGCCGCGCCACCGCCGAATCCCTCGCCGGAAAGCAGCGCGAAATCTCCGTCTCCGAATTCTTCGCCAAGAACCGCCACCTCCTCGGCTTCGACAATCCTCGCAAAGCGCTCCTCACCACCGTCAAGGAAGCCGTCGATAACGCGCTCGACGCCTGCGAAGAAGCCGGAATCCTCCCCGAAGTCGTCATCGTCATCGAAGACCTTCAGCCCGATCGCCCCGCCTCCGCGCGCTCCGGCCGCTACCGCGTCACCGTCGTCGATAACGGTCCCGGCATCGTCCATCGCCAGATCGAAAACGTCTTCGGTCGCCTCCTCTATGGCTCAAAATTCCACCGCCTCAAAATGTCACGCGGTCAACAGGGCATCGGCATCTCTGCCGCCGGCATGTACGGCCTGCTCACCACCGGCCGACCCACCGTCATCCACACCCGCCCCAAAGCCGGCCAGCCCGCTCACCACATTGAGCTGGCCATGAACACCAAAACCAACCGCGCGGAAGTCACCGTCGATCGCGAAACAAAAGACTTTCCTCCCGAGCGCCTCGCAGTCCTCAACGCTCCCGTCCGCGAACTCACCGCCCGCGATGAATTCTTCCCCGAAAAATCTTTCGCCACCGGCACCTCCGTCTCCATCGAACTCGAAGCCCGCTATCAAAAGGGCCGTGGTTCCGTCGATGAATTCCTCGAACTCACCGCCATCGCCAACCCCCACGCCCGCTTTGTCTTCGTCCCGCCCGCCAAAGCCGCCGAAGATGACACCGACGCCGCTGACCTTCTCCCCGCGCGCAAATCCGCGAACACAACCCCATCAACCGAAACCCCTGAAACCGTCGGCGATTCCGCCCTCACCGAAGTCGCCCGCACCGCCGCCGCCGCCGCTTCGCAGGAACACAACGGCATCATCATCTTTCCGCGCGGCATCTCCGAGCTTCCTCCCGAAACCCGTGAAATTCAGCCTCATCCCCGTGGCATCGAGCTCGGCATGCTCCTCCAGATGCTCAAGGAAGCCCAGGCCGAACGCGAGTCCTACACCCTCTACAACTTCCTGCAGGACAAATTCTCCCGCGTTTCCTCCGCCACCGCCTCCTCGCTCTGCTCCGCCATCGGCGTCACCGCGCGAACCCGCATCGATGATCTCGATCAGTCCGCTTCCGAAAAACTCTTCAACGCCATGCAGGAAGCCAAGCTTCCTCCTCCGCCCACCGATTGCCTCGCACCCATCGGCGTCCGCCAACTCCTCGCCGGCCTCCTCAAAGGCGTTCGCGCCGAGTTCTATGCAGCTTCCTCGCGCAGTCCCGACATCTATCGCGGCCGCCCCTTCCAGATCGAAGCCGCCATCGCCTTCGGCGGCGAGCTTCCCGCCGATCAGCCCTCGCGCGTCATTCGTTTCGCCAACCGCGTCCCCCTCATCTATCAGCAGTCTGCCTGCTCCTCCTTCAAAGCCGTCGTCGACACCAACTGGCGGAACTACGATCTCGCCCAGCCGCGCGGCGCA
>DASZQE010000374.1:0-2014 GCA_035550175.1 Phycisphaerales bacterium
AATGCCCAGCTTCGGTCCTAAGCTCATGGGCGTCAGCGGACACGTGAACAAGCCCGGCGTGTTTGAAGTCGATCTCGGCATCAAGCTCAGCACGCTTGTCAACGAATACTGCGGCGGAATGAAGAACGGCAAGAAGTACAAAGGTGCGATCGCCGGCGGCGTCAGCATGGGCATCCTCGGCCCCGATCAATTCGACGCCGAAATGGATTTTGACATCGGCCGTGCCTACGACGTCATGGGTCTCGGCACCGCCTGCCCAACCGTCTTCGATGAAGACACCGACATGGTCATGGTCGCCCGCAACATTTCCCGCTTCTTCAAGAACGAAAGCTGCGGTCAGTGTACGCCCTGTCGCGAAGGTAGCCAGTGGGTTTACAAACTCCTCGTCCGCATCGAACAAGGTATGGCCACCAGCAAAGACCTTGATCTTCTTCTCGAACTCGCCGGAAGCATGGGCATCATGCCCGGCACAACCATCTGCGGTCTCGCCGACGGAACCAACTGGGCCGTGCGCACCATCGTCAACAAGTATCGCAGCGAATTTGAATCCCGCGTGAAGCGCAGCAGCTTTGCGGTCGGTGCGGAACTCAACGGCATGCCGAAACGCCGCGGCGTCGTGGACGTGACGGTCGGCGCCACGTGAAACGCAAGAATGCCAGCACACTTCAGCAGCTTCGCGCCCAGGCCCGCCGTGATGCGCAAAAACATCCACGTGCTAAAACGCCACAACAACCTTCGCGCAAGCCCGAAGTAACTGTTCGCTTCGAGAAAAAGCTCCCCGCGATCAGTCACAGGGCCTTTGATCGCGACATTCACTCCGCGATCTCCGAAATCCGCCGCACGACCAAACACGCCCTTGCGAACGCAGTGAGCATTCTGGTCACCGACGATTCGCAGATGCGAAAACTGCACCGCAAGTACAAAGGCGAAAACACCACCACCGACGTGCTGACATTCTGCGCCTCGGAAGATGACCGCTCGGGTGCAGAGCAATTCCCGATCGACATCGTCATCTGCGCTGATGAAGCCGCTCGTCGCTCCAGGGAACTCGGCCATTCTATCTATCGCGAACTCCTCCTCTACGTCGTGCACGGCCTGCTTCACTGCGTTGGGTACGATGATCACACAACAAAACAATCCGCTCGCATGCACCGTGAGGAAGATCGCATCCTCGAAGCCATCGGCATCGGCCCGACCTACAAAAAATGAATTCCGAATGACCTTTGCTCAAATTCGCTGAGCCACCCATGAATCACGCATTAAAATCAAGCCCCGCATCTCTCGAAAAGTCATTCATCAATTGGCTGCTTGAAGTCACCAGCATTCCAACCGCAGCCGGCAAAGAGCAATACGTCATCGCCTGGGTTCGCAGGTGGGTCGCCGCGCGCAAAAATATTCAGATTCGCGCCGACAAGGCCGGAAATCTCTTCATCACGCAGAAACCCGCTGCAAGTCACGCCGACAAAGCGCCGCTCTTCATCACCGCCCACTTGGATCACCCCGCTTTCGTAGTTTGCAGCATTGATGCAAAAGAGCGCGAAGTCGAAATGGAATTCCGCGGCGGAGTCAACGATCCCTATTTCAAGAACGCTCGGTTGGAATTCTTCGGCGGACCGAAAGGAACTCTGCTGGCTACGGGCAAAATCACCGAACTCGATTCCTCCGCAAAACCTTTCAAACGTGTTCGCGTCAAAGTGACCGGCGGCGCATCCAGAATTCACGTCGGCGACATCGCTCGCTGGGCCCTCGGTCCGAATCTTCGAAAAAGCGTGATCAGGAACGGCCTGCTTCACGCACCCGCCTGCGATGATCTCGCCGCCGTCGCTGCCGCCCTCAGCGCACTCGAGAAAATCCGCAATTTCAAGAACATGCAGCACGTCGGCGTCCTCCTCACACGTGCCGAGGAGATCGGCTTCATCGGAACACTCGCCGCCTGCACTCAACGCAGTGTCCCTAGGAACGCCCGCCTGATCTGCCTCGAAAACTCCCGCAGCTTTCCCGAATCGCCCATCGG
>DASZQE010000375.1:0-4423 GCA_035550175.1 Phycisphaerales bacterium
CGAGCAGACCGTGATCAAGGCGCCAGAGCACGTGCTGGGTTCGGTCGCCGCCGATGCCGAAGTTCGCAACGTGATAGTTTTTGTCGAGTTCCTCCCAGACGGGTTTCCCCGCGCCGAGCCAGCCTTCGGTGATTGAATCGCCGAGGAATGCGACCGTGAAACCGCCAGCCTGTGCAACCTTGAGATGTTCTGCGTGCCGATCCATCCACCATTGGTCCTCGCGTGGTGCGGGTGTGTCGGCGGAATGTAACGCAACGGGCTGGGAAGTCGCTGGACGCGAGGCGGGCGCATCTGATGATTGTTGCGGAACAGCGAAGGAAAACGATGAGCAGGCAAGTGCGCAACAAAGGAATATTTTAGTTGTGTTCATGGCGAAGACTCCGAGGACTGTTATTCTGTCGTCTGTTGAGTTTGTGAGGTGAACAGAAGCCTGTGATCCGGATCGAAAATCACCGGAGGTTTGGCCGCATCGACTTCCGCATGAAAGATCGCAGCGACATCGTCAAACCGAGAGAGCATTCGCTCTGATTCCGCGCTCGGCATCATGCTGCATGCGGTGGCCAGGGCATCAGCATACTCGCCGGAGTTCGCAATCACCGTCACCGGAACTGTGTGCGTTGCGCCCAGACCCGTATGCGGATCAACGATGTGGGAATACCGCACGCCACCAATGTCGATGAATTGCTCCGTGTCTCCCGACGTTGAGATGGCGGCGTTCCGGAGAAGCAGCGTGACGAAAGGTTCTGTGCCGGTCGAGCCCGGCGCAGCGGTGACTCGCCAGGCGTTCGCATCAGGGGGCGGATCACCCACAACGATGTCACCCGCCAGCGCCACAAGACAGTGCGAAGCCCCCCACTGCCTGAGTGTTTCGACTGCCCGCTGGGCGGCAAATCCCTTGCCGATCCCACCGAGGTCGATTCGCATGCCCGGTTTCATGAGCAACACCGTTGATTGTTGAGCGTCAAGATTCAATGCACGGAAATCCACAAGATTGCGAGCTTCATCAACTTCATTTGTTTTGGGTAACGCCTGCGTTCGGCGCGCATTCCGCCAGAGTTGAACCAGAGGGCCGATGGTGACATCAAACTCGCCTGAAGAAGCCTTAGAGATGTCGCGAGCTTCGGAAAGAATCTTCAACGTGTCGGGATGCACGTTGATCGGCGCACTTCCGGCAGCGGCGTTGATGCGATTGATCTCGCTGTCGTGTCGGTAATCGCTGAGGAGTTCATCAAGATCATTGATGCGATCAAAGGCATGCTGCGCGGCGTTATCCGCGCGTACCTGCGTGTATTCATAGAGGATGATTCTTGTCTGTACCCCCATGCAGACACGGGTATACTCGAACCGCTTGAGTTGCTGTGAATTCGCTGCACAGCCCGTGCCGCTGATGAGCGCCATGGCTAATGCGATGCAGCGGATAGCGAGAGAAAAAGATGACCACACGCGCAACATGGTACGGCAGGCGGAGGAGTCAACGGAAAGTGCTTGTCGGAGTGTTGCCCGCACTGTGCGTGGTTCAAGGATGCACATGCAGCGATCATCCGGCACCGACTTCGGAGGCACAAGTGATTGCATCGTCTGCGCAGCCGTTTGAAGTCAAGATTCCCGCATCAGGCTCGATGCTCAACATGGTGCCGATACTGGTCCACACGGCAGAAGGCACGAAACACCTGTGGATTTCGCAGACAGAAATTCCGTGGGAGGCGTTTGATCCTTTCGTGTACCACCTTGATTCCGAAGCCATGCCGGATGGCTCTGCGGATGCAGTGAGCCGTCCGAGCAAGCCGTATCTGCCGCCGGATCGCGGGTTCGGGCATGAAGGTTTTCCGGCGCTGAGCATGTCATTCAAGAATGCGCAGGCGTATTGCGACTGGCTTTCACAACGGACGGGCAGGCACTTCAGGCTGCCGACGGTTGAGGAATGGCAGATCGCGTGCAAAGCGGGAAGCACGACGAAGTATTGCTTCGGCGACAGTGAAACTGAACTTGGCGATTACGCGTGGTTTCACGAAAACGCGGATGGTGCGCCGCACGCGGTGGCGAAGAAGAAGCCGAATGCATGGGGCTTGTTTGACATGCACGGGAACGTTGCGGAATGGTGCGTGGGCGCGGACGGCAAGGGCACAACGTGCGGCGGTTCGTACCGGGATTCCGCGGACAAGCTCACGTGCGATTCGCAAACTCCGCAGAGTTCTAGCTGGAACGCAAGCGATCCGCAGATGCCCAAAAGCCAGTGGTGGCTTTCGGATGGACCTTTTGTGGGGTTCCGAATTGTGTGCGACCGGGCGGAGTGAAGGATGCGTGTGAAATGAGCGATCCGTTGAATGGTCATGTGTCTCGCAGGGAATTTGTGCGCGGCGCTGCGGCGCTGGTGGCGATACCCGCCATTGCAGGGGCGAGTGTGTTGGAACGCAGCGCGAGAGCGGCTGGGGGAAAGGCTGATGAATTGCGCATCGGCCTGATCGGGTGCGGCGGACGCGGAACGGGCGCTGCGCTGCAGGCACTGGCTGCGGATACGAACACGGTGCTGTATTCCGTCGGCGATCTGTTCAAGGATCGCGTGGATTCGAGCATCGCTGCGATGCGAGGCGAACTCGGCGCTGATGCGGACAAGCGGTTGGCCGTGTCGGCGGAGCACACCTATCTGGGTTTTGATGCGTATCAGAAGGTGATTGATTCGGGGGTGGACGTGGTGATTCTGACGAGTTATCCATGCTTTCGGCCGGAGCATTTGCGGGCGGCGGTGGCGGCGGGCAAGCACGTGTTCGCGGAGAAGCCGCTGGCGGTGGATGGTCCGGGGATTCGGTCCGTGCTGGAATCGGCAAAGCAGGCGAAGGAAAAAAATCTCAGCGTGATGATCGGCTTCTGCTGGCGGCACAACAGCGGCATGCGCGCGATGTTCGATCAACTACACGGCGGCGCGATCGGCGACATTCGCACGATTCACAGCACGTACTACACCAGCACGCTTTCCAAGCACCCGCGCAAGCCGGAATGGTCGGACATGGAATTCCAACTGCGCAACTGGTGGCATTTCACGTGGACTTCAGGCGACCATATCGTGGAACAGGCGGTGCATTCGGTTGATCGCATGGCGTGGGGATTCAACGATGAAAAGCCGGAGCGAGTGATCTGCCTGGGCGGCCGCGCGGCTCGGAGCGGACCGGAGCACGGCAACGTGTTCGACCATTTCTCAGCGGTGTACGAGTACTCCAACGGCCGAAGAGGGTTTCTCGCAGCGCGGCAGATTGATAGCTGCCCATCGGATAATTCGGATTATGTGGAAGGCTCAAAGGGGCACGGAACGATCAACGGGTGGGTGCCGACGTATTCACTTGCCGATCACACAGGCAAGAAGATCTGGAACCACGAAGGCGACATCAAGGACATGTATCAGGTTGAGCACGATGAATTGTTCGCGGGCATTCGCAGCGGCAACGTAATCAACGATTGTGAACGCGGAGCCAACAGCACGTTGATGGCGATGATGGCCCGCATGGCGGCATACACGGGACAGACCCTCACGTGGGAGCAGGCGTTGAACTCGCAGGAATCGCTGGTGCCGGAGCATCTTGTGCTTGGATCGATGCCGTTCCCTGCGGTGGCGATCCCCGGGCAGACAAAGTTCGTGTAATTGCGGCGTTCGCTGAGGGCCAATCAATATGAACACCATCAGCAGAAGAGATTTTGTCGGCCGGGTCGGAGCCATTGCCGCTGCGAGTTTCGCCACCGCGGCTTCAGCGCGATCAGCGGAGCAAGACGTCCAGTCTCAACCAGGCGCGAATTCGGATCGCATTCAAAAAGCCGTCGGCCTGGGCATGGTGGAAGAGCCGCTTTCGCTTGCGGATAAATTCAAGCTGCTGCGCGATCTGGGGTTCGACGGCGTGGAGATCGACCGGCCTTCTGATGATGACCCGGATGAGATTCTCAAGGCGATCGAGCAGAGCGGGCTTGTCGTGCATGGCCTGGTGGACAGCGTTCACTGGCACGATCATCTGAACAACCCCGACCCAGAGGTTCGCAAGCGCGGCATCAAGACGCTGGAATCGTGCATTCACGATGCACACACGTTCAAGGCTCAGACCGTGCTGCTTGTGCCCGCAGTGGTGAACCGCGACATGAACTGTGAAGACGCATGGCGATTGTCACAGCAGGGCATACATGAAGTGCTTCCGCTTGCACAGGAGCTTGGCGTCATCGTTGCCATCGAAAACGTGTGGAACCAGTTCATCATGTCGCCGCTCGAGGCGAGGCGATATGTTGATGAATTGAACTCGCCCGCCGCAAAGTGGTATTTCGACATCGGCAATTCGATCAATTACGGCTGGCCTGGGCAGTGGATTCGCACACTCGGAAGTCGAATTGCGCGTCTGCACATCAAGGATTTCAGCAGAAAAAAACGCGATGCTAATGGTCTCTGGCA
>DASZQE010000376.1:0-4139 GCA_035550175.1 Phycisphaerales bacterium
GGAATCAACTCCCCACACTCAGGAACGTAACGTCATATGAACACTTCAACAGCATCCAAGAGTCCTGTCGTCATCGGATCCCTTCTGAGCGCGATGATGTTCCTGCAGTTTTTCGTGTGGGGCGCCTGGTATGTGACGGTCGGAAACTTCATGGGCGCGCACGGAATGGGGGATCAGATTTTCTGGGCGTACACGGTCGGCCCGATTGCGGCGATCATCTCGCCATTTTTTCTTGGAATGGTGGCTGACCGATTCTTTGCCACGCAGAAGGTGCTTGGAGTCATGCACATGGCAGGCGGCCTCGTGCTACTCATCGCACCGTGGATTGCAAGAACACAGCATGAATCCTATTGGCCGTTCGTCGGCATCCTTCTGCTCCACATGCTTTGTTACATGCCGACACTGGGACTCAGCAACACACTTGCGTTTCACAACATGACGAATCAGGAAAGGCAATTTCCATTGATTCGTGTGTTTGGAACCATTGGCTGGATCGTTGCGAACATCGTGGTCAGCAAATGGCTTGATGCGGATTCGAAGGATCTGCAGTTTTATGTTGCAGGAGGAGCGGGGCTGGCGCTCGGCCTGTTCTCATTCATGCTTCCTCACACCCCTCCACCATCCGCAGGGCGAGCGGCGACAGTTCGCGACGTGCTTGGGCTGGACTCGCTGGCACTTTTGAAAGACCCATCATTCGCGGTGTTCATGATCAGCTCGTTTCTGATCTGCATTCCGCTGGCGGCGTATTACAACTATGCACCGGTCTTTGTGAAGGCGATGGGATTTGACAATGCCGCATACACAATGTCATTCGGACAGATGTCGGAGATATTCTTCATGCTGGTCATGCCATTGTGCTTTGTCAGGCTTGGGGTGAAGTGGATGCTCGCGGTGGGCATGCTGGCGTGGGTGTTGCGGTACGGCTTTTTCTCCGGCGCGGCGGACCACCATATTCACTGGCTCGTGCTTGTCGGCATTCTTCTTCACGGCGTCTGCTATGACTTTTTCTTTGTGACCGGACAGATATATGTTGACAAGGCCGCGCACAGGCAGATTCGCGGCCAGGCTCAGGGATTTCTGGTGCTGGTCACCCAAGGCGTCGGCATGCTGATCGGCGCGCAGGTGGTCGGACGACTTGTGAATCAGTACACCCACATGGAAGGTGAAACGCGAGTCGGAAACTGGCAGACAGCATGGCTGATTCCGTGCATCATGGCTGGAATCATCATGCTGGCGTTTGCCCTGCTTTTCAGATCAAAGCCTGCGATGGCCAAGCCCGGCGACGAATTGCAGAACCAATCGGCCTAGTTCATTCCTTGCGATACATCTGCTGCAGCCCCACCGGTGTTGACGTTCATGCCGACAGGATTTGCATCTGTTTTCCGACTGTCCACGATGTACATGGGAAGGTAGCGGTAATAGACCTCGAGGCTGAGGGTGCAGACGCAGGTTTGATACAAGCGGCCTCCGATGCGTGACCATTTGTCAACAGGATCCCAACTGCCGGCGGGTTTGCCATCCCTGACCTGATGATCGACTAGTTGACGGGTGATGGCTGTGTTCCATTTGTCCCACTGCTCGCCCTGATACTGGAAGAGTGCGAGCGTGGCGTAGTACCAGTAGTAGGTGTTGGGGTCGTTGTTCCATTTGGGCAGGGAGCGCGCGACAAATTCCGCGGAGCCTTTCATGCGTGCATCATCACGCGGCACGCCGAGGAGTTCGAGGGCGAACATGGCTTCGGCGGTCATGGCGACGGAGGGCACCTGGCCGGGCTGATATGAATAGAGGCCCGGATATTGCGGCGCGGAGACGGCTTCCATCCAATCTTTTGCGGCTTCGAGGACTTCTTCGGGAACGTGAATACCTGCGCGTTTGGCGCTGGTGAGAGCCATAACCTGCCAACCCATAACGGAGGTGTCGCCGGGTTGCTGGGGTTCGTATCGCCAACCGCCTTCGGTGGTGTTAAGTGCACGGACGATGAAACCCACGGCTTTTTCAACGGGATCCTTGAGTTTTTCGTCCTTGGTCATTGCGAAGAGTTCGGCGAGAGCGATGGTGGCGATGCCGTGGCTGTACATGGATTCGCCACCGCGCAGGTCGCCGGTGTCGCGTTGCCGGCTGATGAGCCAATCCATAGCGCGCTTCACGATCTGCTGATAAGGTCCTTCGCGCAGATGGGTGTGATCGGAAGCGAGGAAGCAAAGCATGGCCATGCCCGTGACGGCGTTGTCGGCATCGAATGAGGAAGGATTGCCGCATTTGCCGCAATCATCATCAAAGTGATCCGAATCCCAGCGGCCATCGGGGCTCTGGTGCTCGGCAAGCCATTGCAGAGCGAGCTTCACAGCGCGTTCGGTTTCTTCGCTGCCACCCATCTCCTTCAAGACTGTTTCGCGGCGCTCGGGAGTGCGATTCACGTAGGCATTCACCGGCGGCATTTCGACTTTGGGGATTTTCACATCGGCGTTCATCGGCTCAAGCATCGCGACAAGCTCTGGGGAGTCGCGCCGAGGAGCTTGGGCGGTGTCCATTGCTTTTTGCTGTTCGCGTTTGGGTTCGCCGGCAGTTCGGCCTTTTGTCGGCAGGCTCAGCGGAACCTCGACGGAAGCGAGCGCGGGCATGGGTTGATGCAGTTCGACAGTGGGCGCATCACGATCGGCGCGAAGTCTGGGCCCACTTGCCTGTGTTCGGCCGGCATCAGGAGCCGTTTCGAGAGCGACTTGCGTGTGAGCGGGCTGCTCTTTCATTGTGCCTGTCTTGATTTCGTTCTTCTCAATCGGCACAGAGACTGCAAGCAGAAGCGGTTCTGCAGCCGGTTCCAAGCCTTGCGTCTTCATAGCGGGGGCTTTGGCATCGGGAAGGGTCGGATGCGACTCACGGATTGATTCCTTTGCGCCGGCATGTTGCGGGGCCGGATGCGCCTCAGGCATTTGGGCGGGAAGCTGCACACCGATCATCGCGACGGCGGTGAGTTCTGCGGCAACTTTGCCTGTATTTGTTCGCGCTGCGTTCGGAGTTTCAAGAGAAGGGCGTTCGCTTGCGATTGCGCGTTCTGCGTTCTCGGGTTGCGATGCGGCGGGTGTTGTTGCGGAATGCGGAAGCGAGAATTCGCGGTGGTCATCGGGAGCGATCCCGGGAATATCGATTGATTTCGGCACATTGATTTCGTTCGTCGCCACAAGTGAATCGCCAACCTTGGGGACAACCGCAGACATGTCGGTCTTGGCGGTCGGTATGGCCACTTGGCTTTCGCGCGGCGCATCCATCACTGATTTTGCCGGCACGGCGACGGCCACATCGACCGCAGCGGGCAAGGAAGCACCGGCATAGCCGGCATCCGGCGCATTGGTCACGCTGACGGGTTTCATCGCGATTTCGGTTGATGCATCAGCGCTTTCGCGCACGCTGCTTGGAGTCACAGGCGTTGGCAATTCCGCAAGCACCGGCACATCGACTTTTGCTGTGGGAACATGAACAGGAATTGCCTGCTGGGGCGCGGAACCTTCGGCCGGCTGGGCCTTGGTGACATTCGCGGCTGTTACTTGCACATCACTTCGCGTGGGTTCGGTCGATTGCGGAATCTTGGTCACGACGGGCTGAATCTCGGATTCGGCAAGCTGGTTTTCCGCGCGATTCGCCTGCCGGGCTTGCGCGGGGGTCGCTTGTGCCTGATTTTCCGCAGTCAATTGAACCTGCACAGATTCCGGTGTGGCTGCATTGGTTTCACGCAGTTCGGATTTCTGCATGGTCAGCGTGCTGGCTGGAGCATCCTCCTTCCATTGATCGGGCGATTCATCGGCATTCGCACGGGCGACCATTTCGGTCTGAAGAGAAGGCTCAACTTGTTGCGGCGCATCGGTCGGTGTTGAGCTGCTGACTTCAAGTGTTGCCGGCTTCTCGGAGACATCATTAATGTCCGCTTTGGCCATCAGTTTCGGCTCAGCAGCATCGACGAGCGGAGCTTCGCTGAGCAATCCGAGCACCTGCTGAGCGATTGAATCGTGAAGCTCCATTCCGGCGAGCGCGACCTGCAGATCGCGTTTCTGTCCGAGCAATTCATTCACGCCGGCGGTGACCTGCCAGAATGTCATCAGGAACATGACGACGCTGTGAATCAACACGCTGAACAACAGGCAACG
>DASZQE010000377.1:0-3570 GCA_035550175.1 Phycisphaerales bacterium
AAGAAAATGATGATGAAGAGGAAGAAGAGGAAGACGAAGGTGAGGATGGTGATGCCAGCGAATGTTCGCGGGGCAGTTGCGTGGACTTGAATTCATCGGAGAGGACAGCGGCGAGGGTGACGGCGGAGGAGGGCTCGATGACGATCTTCATGCGTTCGAAGACGAGGCGCATGGCGGAGATGATCTGTGATTCGGAGACGGTGAAGACGCGATCGACGAGATCGCGGACGACGGGCCAGGTGAGTTCGCCGAGGGAGGTGAGGAGGCCATCGGCGATGGTTGTGGGATTTTCCTGAGGGGTGAAAGTGTTGGCGGCTTTGGAGCGGGCGGCATCATCGGCGCCCTGAGGCTCAGCGGCGAAGACCTTGATGTTGGGGAGAGCAGATTTTGCGGCGATGGTGACGCCGGACATGAGACCGCCGCCGCCGACGGGCGCGACGATAGCATCGAGATGTGGCGCATCGGCGGGTGAGAGTGAATTGGGTTGTGAGGTGTGGAGCTGCGTGAACTGCTGAAGGATTTCGAGGAAGAGGGTGCCCTGGCCGGCGATGATGTCGGGGTGATCGTAGGGCGGGATGAGTGTTGCGCCGGTTTTGCCAGCGATGGATTCGGCGGTGCTGTGGCGTGAAGCGGTGTTGGGTTCGCAGAGCGTGATGATTCCGCCATAGCCTTCAACGGCGCGGATTTTCACAGGCGAGGAATTTTTGGGCATGACGATGTATGCGGGAATGTTGCGACGACGGGCGGCGAGCGCGATGGCCTGGGCGTGGTTACCGGAGGAGTGAGTGACGACCCCTTTCTTTGCGATTTCATCGGAAAGCGACATGACGGCGTTGGTTGCGCCGCGGATTTTGAAGGCGCCGATCTTCTGGAAGTTCTCGCACTTGAAGAAGATGCGGCGATTGGGACCGGCGAGGGCATCGATGGTGGAGCAGGTGAGGAGCGGCGTGACGTGAACGAAGGGGCGAATGCGGTCGGCGGCGCGGCGGATGTGTGCGAGGGTGACGGGATGGGAGAAGGCGGATGGAGTAGTCGCAGGCATCGGATGCTGGAGTGTATGAAAGGAATCAAGTTGGAAGAAGCGGAAAGAAGGAGTGTCATCAAAAAGCCGAGAACCCACTTCCGTGTGCTGTTGTACACACGCGTGCTGGCCCTGTCTCCACGGCGACTCTGCGACACCCCAACCCCTCTCCCCAAGGGAGAGGGGCTCGGCGGATGCGAGTGAGGTGTGCACGGAATGCGGGAAGCCAGTGAAGAAGCACACAGCGAGCAAGCTCGCTCGCTCAACGACTTCACACGCGATTGCAGTGAACGTTACGCATTGAAGAAGACACGCCAGGGGGACGTGGCGGCTCGCCCTCACCCAACCCTCTCCCGAGGGGAGAAGGGCTAGACAGTCGCGGTGAGGGAGGCGAGGCGTTTGGCGACTTCGGCGGCGTTGGATTTGGAGTTGAAGGCGGAGATGCGGAAGAAGCCTTCGCCGCAGCGGCCGAAGCCGACGCCGGGCGTGATGACGATGTTGGCGTTGTTCAACATGTGATCGAACCAGGACCAGGAGTTGAATCCTTCGGGGCAGGCGACCCAGACGTATGGGGCATTGACTCCGCCGTAGACCTTGAGGCCGGCGGCTTCGCAGCCTTTGCGGAGCGTGGCGGCGTTAGAGAGGTAGTGATCGATGAGGGACTGGACCTGAGCGCGGCCAGCTTCGGAGTAAAGGGCTTGCGCGCCGCGCTGAACGATGTAAGAGACGCTGTTTGATTTTGTGGCCCAGCGACGAGACCAGAGAGCATGAAGTGCGTGCTTTGAGCCGGAAGCTGTGGAGGCGAAGAGCTCCTTCGGGCAGACGGTATAGCCGCAGCGGACGCCGGTGAACCCGCCGTTCTTGGAAAAGGAGTGGAACTCGATGGCGCATCGTTTTGCGCCTTCGATTTCGTAGATGGAGCGCGGGAGGGATTTGTCTTTGATATAGGCCTGGTAGGCGACGTCGTAGAGGATGATGGAGTGATTGGCGAGTGCGTAAGCGACCCATGCGCGGAGCTGATCGTGGGAGATCATTCCGCCGGTGGGATTGTTGGGATAGCAGAGGTAGATGACATCGAGGCGCGGGGAGTGAGACGAGGGGATATCGGGGACGAAATTGTTGGCGGGTGTGCAGGGGAGATAGGTGAGGCCGGCGTATGAGCCCTCGGGCTGCGCGGGGCCGGTGTGGCCGACCATGACGTTTGTGTCCACGTAGACGGGGTAGACGGGATCGGTGATAGCGATGGAGTTTTTGTCGCCGAGGACGTCGAGAATTGCGCCGCAATCGGATTTTGAGCCGTCGGAGAGGAAGATTTCGTCGGGGTGAATGTCGAGGTTGTGATTGTGGAAATCGAATTTAGCGATGGCTTCGCGCAGCCAGGTGTAGCCGAGCGGCGGGCCGTAGCCGTGGAAAGTTTCATGGCGCGCGAGGTCATCGACGGCGGCGTGCATGGCGGAAATGACGGCGGGCGGGAGGGGTTCGGTGACATCGCCGATGCCGCAGCGAATGATGTTTTTCGCGGCTGCGGGATTGGCGGAGGAGAAAGCTTCAACGCGGCGGGCAATTTCAGGGAAGAGGTAGCCGGCGGAGAGCTTGAGGTAGTTTTCGTTGAGGAGGGCCATGGGCGAAGTATACGAAAGAGGATTCACCACAGAGACACAGAGAACACAGAGGAAACGCTGGGACAAGAAATGAACGGCCGCGTGTGCGGGCTTGGCTTACGATCGCATGTGAATGGGGGAAATTCAGCCGTGGAGCTTGACGGCGACGGCGGGCGGGAAGTTGCTGAGAACAAGGGTGCGTGTGCCTCGGTGGCGCTTCTGGAGGATTTTGCCGACGGCGCGGATCTTGCCGAGTTTCTTTCGGCCTTCCGTGCCGACGAAGGAGCCTTTCATGATGCGAACGGCGGCGTATTCGAAGTAGGCGAGTTCGCCACCGGTTTTGAGAAGAGCGATCATGCGGCGAAAGATGGAGCGGACGAGCGCGGGCGGAAAATTGTTGAAAGGCAGGCCGCAGACGACGAAATCGAAGGGACCGACGACATCGGCGGTTTCGATGGCTTGGCAGTGAAGCTCAACGGTGATGTCGGGATTTTCGCGGCGGAAGGGTTCAAGCATGGAGTGATCGAGGCGCTCGGCGAAAGCGGGATTGATTTCGACGACATGGAGTTCATCGCCGGGCTTGAGCGCGGCGAGCATGGCGCGGGTGAAGGGGCCGGTGCCGGGGCCGACTTCAAGAATGCGCTTGGGGCCGGCATGAGTGCGAAGGGATTGCGTCATCGCGCGGGCGAGCGCGGCGGAGGAAGGCGCGACGGCGCCGGTGGTGTGGTAGTTGGTGATGGCCTGTGTGATGAAGGCGAGAATGCCGCTGGATTGTGAGCGGGGTCGGCGGGGAGGTTGCTGAGTCCGGGGCATGAAAGGTTGTTCGGAAATATGAGTGGGCGATTCGCAGGTTCGGAGCACAGCCCGGCAGAGGAATGTTAGCGAAGAAGCGCTATTTCGCGGGGTGAAGAATGAGTAATTTGAAGATGTGAAAATAGCGTGAGTCGC
>DASZQE010000378.1:0-2760 GCA_035550175.1 Phycisphaerales bacterium
ATCATCAGTGCCGAAAAACGCGAGTGCGAAAAGCGCCGCCAGGCTCAGCGCATATGAAGAGCTGATCCGCCTCGTCCGCGATGCCAGCCTCCTCGGCTCGTCCGCCTCCATCCTTTCATGGGATCAGGAAACCATGATGCCCCCCGGCGGCGTCGAACACCGCAGCAGGCAAATGGCTCAACTCGCCAAAATGAGCCACGCTATGGGCACATCCAAACGCATCGGCGAACTGCTCAACACCTGTGAACGCGATGCAAAACTCATGCGCAACCCCGCCGGCGCTGAGGCCGCCAACCTCCGCGAAATCCGCAAGGACTACGACCGCCGGACAAAACTTCCCGCCGATCTCGTCGAAGAGGAAGCTCGTCTCGCCAGTGTCGGCCAGCACATCTGGGCCGAAGCCCGCAAGGAAAGTAACTTCAAGAAATTCCAGCCCACCCTCGAGCAGATCGTGGATCTCCTCCGCCGCAAAGCCAAGTGCTACGGCTGGGCCAAAGACGGCGAACCCTGGGATGCCCTCGCAGAAGATTACGAAACCGGCTGCACCGCCAAATACGTCGAAGGCGTCTTCGTGCCACTCCGTGATCGCCTCCAGGCCCTTCTCGATGACTTGATGGCGAGTAAAACAAAACCCTCTGATGCTTTCAATCACTTCAAGGTGCCCATTCCGCAGCAGGAAGCCTTCGTCAAGTTCGTCGCCGGCGCCATCGGCTTCGATTTCAACCGTGGACGCATGGATACCTCCACGCATCCTTTCTGCGGTGGATCGCACTGCAACGATGTCCGCATCACCACGCGGTACAAGGATGACTGCGTGAACGATGCGCTCGGCAGCGTCATGCACGAATGCGGTCACGCCATCTACGAGCAGGGCTTGCTCGAAAAATACATCGGCACGCCGATGGGCACTGCCGTTTCGCTCGGCATCCACGAAAGCCAGAGCCGCATGTGGGAAAATCAGGTCGGCCGCAGCAAAGCCTTCTGGAAATGGCTCTACCCGAAGATGAAAGACTTCCTCGGCCCCGGTGTGAAGAAATTCTCCTTCGATCAGATCTACGGCGCAGCCAACATCGTCGAGCCCGGGTTCATTCGCGTCGATGCCGATGAAGCCACCTACAACATGCACGTCATGGTGCGCTTCGAAATTGAACGCGCGCTCCTCGCCGGCGACATGCAGGTCAAGGACATCCCCGGCGTGTGGAACGCCAAGTACAAGGAATACCTCGGCCTCAAGGTTCCCAATGATCGCCTCGGTTGCCTGCAGGACGTCCACTGGAGCGGAACCATGATGGGGTACTTCCCCACCTACACGCTCGGCAACCTCTACTGCGCTCAATTCTTCGAAAAAGCCCTTGCCGACATGCCGAGCCTGCCAAAGCACTTCGAAAAAGGCCAATTCAGCGAATTGAAGTCTTGGCTCAATACCAACATTCACGCGCACGGCCGCCGTTACACCCCTGCCGACCTTTGCAAGAAAGTTACCGGCAAGCCTCTCACCGCCGATGCCCTCATGCGCCACCTTGAAGGAAAGCTCCGCCCGCTCTACGGACTGTGATCTCTGCCTCGCGTTCCGGAGACATGCCATGACCAGATCGCTCAACGCGCATCAGCGAACATGTCGCATCACGCGCAAAGTTGTCTCGCGCGCTTCCGTCACCTTCTCGCTACTCGGTCTCAGTGTCGTCTTGTCCGGCTGTCTCGAACGCATCGAAAACCTTGAAGTCCAGCCCAACGGCGGGCTCGCGGCCCAGCTCGAGTATCACGCCAGCGATCCCGAGGAAATCGACACCGGCGACGCGATGCCCAAAATGACCGAAGGCTGGATCGGCGAGCGCTCCGAAAAAGTCAACGAAGATGGCAACATCGAAGTCACTCTCACCGCCGCGAACGCCTTCCCGCCCAAGTATCACCTGCCTGAAAACTACGCCGACAAAAGCGACTCGCAGGCAACCTGCTACCTGCAATTTCCCACCAAGGTCAAGGTCGAAAAACGCGGCAAAGCGATCTACTACCACTTCGCTCGCACCTACGGCTCACGCGATTTCGCCAAAATCGACTTCTACAACCAGACGCTCGTCACCGATCCCCTTCAGCAGTTGGGTTCGCTTGATCCGAAGGACTGGACTCCCGAAAACCGCGTGATGGTCGTGAAAGCCCTCGCTCAATTCGAAACCGCAAAAGACCTGCTCTTCGCCCGCGAAGCCTTCAAGTCAGTCACGCCCGAGGGTCGGCAGGATGGCTGGCTCGCTGCATGGAAAGCCGGCAACGATTTTGCGAACTCGCAGGACTACGCCGCCCTCAGCGCCATGCTTGAACCTGTGGCGCAGAAGAACGACGCCGATGATCGCGATGATTCAATGGGCAAGGAGATCAAAGCTCAGGCCGAAAAGTTCGAGAGCGCATTGCTCGATGTCGTCCGCACAGCGCTCCGCGACACCGCGCGCTACGATGGCGGCCAGCTCAGCGCGTTCGATGCCGAATATGCTCTGCGGAAACTCGCGTGGGAAGTCACGCAGGACCTGAACGATGAAAAATTCCGCATCACCGTCAAGATGCCCGGCGTGATTGTCGGCAGCAACGCCGATTCCACAACGAGCGACACCGCTACGTGGGAATTCGACGGCTCAATGTTGCACGACCGTGAAATCGAATTGCTGGTGACGAGCGTTCTCACGAAGTGACCATGATCCTTGTTCCCGCCAGCGGCGCGGGGCCTTCGCACCCCGTCACCTGCGGCAGCGTGATCGCCACGCCATCCGC
>DASZQE010000379.1:0-2680 GCA_035550175.1 Phycisphaerales bacterium
TGCGGTAAAAGAGTTCGGATCGGACAATGACGACGTGCGACCCGAAGCGCTATTCGGCGTTGAAGGAAAATGGGACATCGCGGAGAAGCATTCGCTGACATTCAGCTCAACTGTGTATCCGGATCTGAACGAAATCGGAGAATTCCGCTGGGTGAGCAGTGTAGGCTGGTCATACCTGCTCGATGAGAAAAACAAATTGAGTCTGACAGCGGGTGTGCAGGACGAATATCAATCGAAAGTTGATGAGGGTCGCAAGAACAACGACCTGCGTGCATTCGTGGGCATGCAACTGGATTTTTAGAGCGCCGCCGTCATGCTTCAAAGAAATTGAATCATTCAGGATTTCTTGTGCCAGCCCGAAGCGTCTTTCAACATGTCACCGATCTGCGCATTTTCGAAGTGAATCTCGCCGTATTGCTTCGCCACTGTTGCAGAATCTGACTTATCGAGCTCCGCAAACCGTTGGTACATGTCACGGCGGGATTTGTTTTCTGCCGTTACGAGCGATCTGATTCTGGAGTCTTTGCTTGCGCCCGGCGTGACCGCTTCCACCAATCCCTCGCTGGTCTCGCCGACCGTTCCATCGGCTTTGAGCTTGACGAGATCGAAATAACGATCTTCATCCTTCTTCTGAATCCAGATCTTGTCCTCGACACGGAGGAAGTCGTTGGGCTTTGTGCGACGGAAATTACGCTCAGCGTTATGACGGGCGACCATTTCCGGCGTGATTTTTTCGCCTGTGTTCTTTTTCTGGGCTTCCCTTGTGAGGTTCTCAGAGAGAAACGAGTACAGCGTCTTGCGGTCAGCGTTCTCCTCCTTGAGTGTTTTGAGAACGGATTCGTCGGGCTTGGCATGATCGACGACTTCGACGTAGCCCTCAACCGTTTCACCGACGAAACCGGCGTGCTCGGCAAGCTGAAGTGCGGCATCACGAGCCTTGAATCGGGCCTTGAGATCGGATTTGTCATCGGAAGGGCGAGCAAACGCAGTGACGGACATGCAGAGCAAGGCGAGACAGATGCACGTGAATGCACGGATCATGAAATGGCTCCTGAATCGGATGATGCGGCGGGGTTTGAAGCAGGGATTTCGGAATCAGTTTGGGAAGCTGCGCCGTTGGGAACTCCAGCTGCCTGCTGTTGATAGTCAAAAAACTCCTGGAGGCGATCATCGACCATGATGTGAAGATTGATGTCGATCGGTTTTTCGACAGTGACTTTGTGTGATATGCATCCGGAGATGCTGCTCAACGTCAGCATGCCAGCGAGCGAAGCGATCCTGCGAATCATGATGCCGCCTTTGTCATTGGTTCTCATCAAAGAACTGGTTGAATTCATCGGAAACACTGTTGTCAAGCATGTTCTTGAATGAAAACGCTGAGCGAATAATGGTATCGAGGCCGAGGGGAATGTCGATTGTGAGATTCAGTACCGGACTGGGCTCGCCGTTTTCGACCTGGCGTCCGTGGCCCTTGACAGTCAAGACACTGGCGGCTTTGTTTTCTTCCCGCGAAGAGGTGAGGTGAAATTCAGTAAATTCGAAATCGCCCAGCGCCGCGACAATTCGATTCTTTATCTGGCCGACTTCATCATTGACAGCGAATTGCGAATACTGTTCGAGTGTTTGAACGATGAATGAAGGATCATCAATTTTCACATAGCCGCGTGATGGGTCAGCAATAAAGTTCGCGCGATCAAATGCAAACGATGGCGCCTTGAGATTTGCGGTGAGCGAAAGGGCTCCCGAAATGCTGCCTTCACCTGAAGCGTGCTGATGAGTGAGCAACGGAAGCCATTGGCGAAGACGCATGCCCTCTGCAGCAATATCCGCAGTCAGAATCCCTGTGGAGGGATTGAGCGTCGCGTTTTCGGAATGTATGGTCGCGCCATCGGAGAGCGCAGCCTTGAATGCGGAAATGTTCACGAGACTTGAGGACTCGACAGACGCAACAAATTGCACATTGGTCGCACTGAAGTCGCCGATGGAAAGTGATTGCACCGTCAGCGATTGATCAGGAGCGGATTTGATCGGGACGAGGCTGGTGAAATTGAAGTCGGCGCTGATATTGTCGGCTTGATAATTATCAGCCGCGGATTGTGCGGAGACGTTGTTGAGCTTCAAGCGGCCGGTGGACGATTGCTCCCTCGTAGCGACTCGCAGATGAGCCTCTGCTGAGCAATCACCAGTCACTTGAATGTCCGGAGAATTGAATGCCGCAAACTTGGCGATCAGCGATGGCGGCGCGTGAGGCACGATTGCGTCAGCTGTGAATTGCCAATCGGAATCGTCTCTTGCAAGAGCGGCGCTGAGATCGGCGGCGACAGAGGCATTCTCAAGCATGGGCCAGTGAGAAGTGAATACCACGCGCTCAGGTTCACAGGTGATTTTGGCGACAAGCTCGGCGAGATCTGTGGTCCGAAATCTGACGTGACCGATTGACAATTCACCCTCCGATGCCGCGAACTGCCCTGCGCGAGAAGTCAGATTTGGAAGCGAGCACTTGATCTGATCAAGCGTCAGGCCGGAGAAAAGATCGTTGAGACGGCCATCGGCAAATTCGAGCGCGGCGCTGAAATCCCACGGTGTTGCGGAGCTTTTGGCAGCAGACCATTCAAGATGTCCGGAATTGACTCGGAAGAGGTACCGATTGGTGGAATTTCCGAGAAGCAGCGGGCGATTG
>DASZQE010000380.1:0-6277 GCA_035550175.1 Phycisphaerales bacterium
AATGCAATTCTCTGCTCACTTCGTTCTCGCCCCCGCTTTGCGCTTGTCTTTCGCCCCATCGACACCTGCTGCAACCTCGTTCACATTTCCGCCGCCATGCGAGCCCAACTGCTGCGCAATCTGCCCCAGCGAATCGAGCACGTATCGCACATCCGTCTCCGTCACAAACGGCCCGAAGCTGATCCGCGCCGCCCCCCCACCTCTTTTGTCGGCGGCACCAGATCCGTCGCCATTCTCACCGCCACTCACTGTTATGTGTGCAAGCGGCGCACAGTGCAAACCCGCCCGCACCAGGATTCCATACTGGTCTTCGAGCACCGCTGCCAATTCCTCCGGCTGCAATCCATCCATCGTGATCGAAAACACTCCGCACCGCGCCTCCGCGCTCCTCGGCCCGAGCAATCGCACACTCGGCAGCTCCGCCAACCCTTCCAGAAACACCTCCATCAGTTTCCGCTCATGCTCCCACAACTTCTCCACTGTGCGATCCAGAATCCACTTCACGCCTTCCGACAATCCGATGATCCCAGGCGCATTGTGCGAACCCGGCTCATACTTGTCCGGCATCGTCATCGGCTGCACATCCAGTTCGCTCCGCGTGCCCGTCCCCCCCTGTCGCACACAATCAATCCGCTCCTCCAGCCCCGGCCGGATATACAAACCGCCCGTGCCCAATGGGCCAAGCAAGCCCTTGTGCCCCGGAAACGCCAGCAGATCAATCTTCATCGCCCGCACATCAATCGGTAAATGCCCCAGCGTCTGCGCCCCATCCACAAGAAACACCACGCCCCGCTCGCGCGTGATCTCACCGATCTCTTCCACGGGCTGAATCGTTCCCGTCACATTTGATCCGTGAATCACCGCCACCATCCGCGTCTCGGCACGCATCGCAGCACGTATGTCTTCCGGATCAACGAGCCCGCTCTGCGGATCGCATTCCACCCGCGTCACGCTCACGCCTTCCGATTCCAGCGCGTTGAAAGGCCGCAGAATTGAATTGTGATCCATCATCGTCGTGATCAGGTGAATCTTCTCACCTCGCCGCTGATGATGATGCACCAGGCCATGAATCGCCAGGTTCAACGCATCCGTCGTGTGAAGCGTGAACACCACATGGTTCGCCGACTCGCCGTTGAACAGCATGCACAATCGCTCACGGCACTGGCGCAGCAATCGCCCAGCCTCTATCGCCTCCTTGTACGCACCTCGCCCCGGACTCGCCCCCAGTTCCTCCATGTACCGGCGCATGGCCAAGCCCACTTCCGTCGGCTTGGGAAAGCTCGTCGCCGCATTATCCAGATACAAGCGCTTTCGCAGCGTCATGCGGTCATTGTAGTCGGATCGCCCGCCATGTTTCGTTTCGCTGCTCAATGCCGGAGGAGGGAGTCGAACCCACACTCCTTTAAGGGGAACCGGATTTTGAGTCCGGCGCGTCTGCCAGTTCCGCCACTCCGGCGTGAGCCCTGCATCATCCCAGACATCGCCGCTGAGGTCAATTCCACATCATCATTTCATTCGTCACGCCCGATGGACGATGACCCCCTCACGATCCTACGCTTCATTTCGTCACGTCCAAACGTCTCCACCTTCACACCTCAGGATTCGTACCCGCATGTCCCACATCCTTGTCGTCGGCGCCACCGGGATGCTGCGTGAAGCCACGCTGCAACTCGCGCACCTCGGCATGCGGATTTCCGCCATCGCCCGGACGTGGGAAAATCTCAACCAGCTCCGCATCGCCGCCAGCTACTCACGCGGCATCATCAACCCCATCGCCATCGACTACGGCGACACCACCACCCTTCGCGCCATGCTGCGCTACACCATGCTCGAATTCGGTCCGATCGATTCCGTCATCGCCTGGGTTCGTTCCGATTCCCCGCAAACGCTCCGAGCCATCGCGCATTGCCTGAGCATGCCCGGCGACCTGCATCCGGAGTCACACAAAAATTCTTCTGAATCAACTTCGTCTCGCTGCAATTTTCTGCACCTTCTCGGCAGCAGCACTTCCAACCCGCTTCAGGCCGTTTCACCAATCAGCCGCGAGCTCGAATCGCTTCCGCACATCCACTACAGGCGTGCCATCCTCGGCTACAAGCACGAAAACGGCGATTCACGCTGGCTCACCAACTCTGAAATTTCAGAAGGCGTGCTCGCCGCGATTCATTCCACCGATCAAACATCCATCATCGGCAAACTTGAACCCTGGTCCGCCCGTCCGACCGGGTGATCCGTGACGCTCGCACGGCTTCTCCATGATTCGCTGCGAATCACCCCCGCGCAAAGGTATACTTATTTTTTCCATGTCCACTCCGTTCCGCGTCTGCGTCATCATCCCCGCCGCCGGCCGCAGCACTCGCTTCGGCGAAGCTGACAAACTCATTCAAGACCTCGGCGGCCGCCCGCTGCTGATGCGGACCGTCGAGCTGTTCGCCAAGCGCGATGAAGTCACCTCCATCATCGTCGCCGGTCCGCCCGATGAATTTGATCTCTTCCGCGAGCGCTACGCCGCCACCATCGGTTTTCACGGAGGAAAAGTCGTGCCCGGCGGGAAAGCCGAACGCTGGGAAACCGTCAAGAACGCCCTCGCTGCCGTTCCCGAAGACGCCACGCACATTGCGGTTCACGATGCCGCCCGTCCCGGCGCGCCGCGTGAAATGCTTGATCGCATCTTCCGCGCTGCCGCCACGCTTCCCGCGGTCATCCCCGCGCTTCCCATCAACGCCACCATCAAGCGCCTCAGCGTCGCACAAACCAACGTCGATGATGACGAAAACGCCATCGCCGATTCCATCCTCGGTGAGGATCGCGCTGCCGCTCTCACGTCGCGCACCGTCGAAGCGACCATTGACCGCGCCAACCTTTTTGAGATTCAGACGCCGCAGATTTTCCGCGCAGACCTCCTCCGGCGCGCTTACGCACAACCCAATCTCGCCTCACTCAAAGTCACTGATGACGCTTCGCTCATCGAATCAATCGGCCAAACCGTCCACGCAGTCGAAGGCGACTCGCGCAATTTCAAGATCACCACCCCTGCCGACCTCCGCCTCATGCGTGCTGTGCTCGGTGTGCAGCCGCCGTCCGAGCGCCCCGCCCACATGCGCTTCTGACGATATGGGTGCCCATGGGGTTCCCGGGCAAAAAGAAACAAGCGCCTGCTGCATGCGTGCAACAGGCGCTTGAGTGTGAATGACTCGTTTTGATCTTGTACGCAAATCTCAGAACAGAAGTTGCAATTGTGAGCGAATCACCACCTGCGTGTCCGCATCCGGTCCGTCGGCTCGCCAGCCCGCGCCGTCCGCAGCCCAGATCGCGTTCACTTCGTTCAGACCGAATCCGATGTCAGATTGCCATTTCAGATTGTGCTTTGCGAAATACTTTGTTCCGCCGATCGTGATCACGCTCAGATCATCAACGCCGTCAATGTCCGCGTCAGCCCATTCGTAGCTTGCGTACAGTTCAATGTCATCAGTGATGAAGTATCCGCCGCGAATCACGAACCCATACTGATCAAGACTGCTTCCGCTCGCCGGATCAAGGCTGCGATAGACGAACGCGCCGTTCACGTTCCATCCGCTGCCTTCGATCGAAGCATCGATCGTGAAGCCGAAGTTCTCGATTTCGTTGTTGTTGTAATCGGGGAACAGCAGGTTGTTGCCGGTGCCGTATTCCTGCTTCTGCCAGTTGATTGCGGTGCCGATCAGGATCGTGGTCTCATCGCCGCGGAAGCCGCTGTAATCCTCGGTCTGTTTCCAGTTGCCCGCCGCCAGCCACTCAAAGCGCGCTGAAAATGCGTACTCCGTGTCCTCCTGGCTCCACGCCGTGCCGCCGCTGCCGCTGTTCACGCCGTTCACGCTGCCGTCGTGGTACATGCCGAAGATCTTCCAGCGTTCCGCGCTGTAGTTCAGCCACAGGCCCTGCACGATTTTCGCGGAGAATTCATCGTTGATCAGCGAGCGTTCGATGGTGAACAAACGCCTCGATGACATGATCTCTTCACGAAGAAATGGAGCCTTCATCTGACCAACTCGCAGCTTCCATCCGTCACCGAGATCCTTCCCGATCCATCCCGCGTCTTCCATGCTCACCACACCGCTGGCTCGGTCAGCGTTGAGCTGAACTTCATATGTCCATGTCGGATCGACGACGTTGCCGTCCAAAATGAGCTTTGTTCTGCGATTCTCGAATCCCCAGCGACTTGCATCCGTGGACGCATCCGAATCCTGGAAATTGGCGACGAATCTCACCTGTTCCTGGAAGTTGATCTTGATTTTGTAGTTGCCATCCGAACTTGCGATGACCGCACCGCCGTCGTACCCGGCGGTCAGTCCGGCATCGAGCAGGCTGCTGCGCGTGTCGGAATCCGCTAAAACATCCTGGACAATCTGGCGGATTTCCTCCGCGCGCTGCTCGGAAACCCAATCTCCGCGAAGCTGCGCTTGCACGGATTGGAGCTGCGATTGCAAATCCTTGACTTGCTGGCGAAGCGATTCGACATCGTCAGGAGAGGATTGTGCGATCGCTGAGGTTGCGAAAATCAAGGTTGCAGCCACAGCACAGGCCGGAAACTTCCCAAATTTCATGACTTCTTCCTTCAAAAGAGAGTTCGGAGCGAATAAGCACACACAGCGGTCGGGATGATCCAAGCAGATTGTCAACGATCTGTAAAGATTTGGCGTCAACTGCGCAAATTTGTCGCAAACCAGACAGAATCCCGCTGCGTCTGCAAAACGCAAATCACTGCAATTGCTCAAGATACGGGCAGAAGAAGGCGGAATTCGCTGCCTTTGCCGAGTTCGCTGTCCACTTCCACCTGGCCGTCATGGGCGCGTGCGATGTGCTTGACGATGGAAAGTCCCAGACCGGTTCCGCCGACTTCGCGCGACCGGGCTTTGTCCACGCGATAAAAACGCTCGAAGATCCGTTCGAGATGTTCGGGGGCGATGCCTTGACCTTGATCGCGAATTGCGAATTCGATCCACTGATTGTCGCGCTTGCGAGCGCGAATCGTGATCGTTGTTGAAGGCGGACTGTAACGAATTGAATTGGATAGAAGATTGCCAAGCGCCTGCTCGATGAGCGACGTGTTGACAAGCACAGAGAGATCGGGATCGGTTTCGAGCCTGATGTTGATGGTGCGTTCGCGGATGGACGGCTCGAATTGCGCCAAGACATGATCGATGATCTGGCGTGCGGGCACACGTTCCTTTTCGATCGCCTTTTCGGCATCGGGCTGCTCGAGGCGTGCGAGCGCGAGCAGGTCTTCGATGATGGCGGCGAGACGATCGGTGTTGCGTTGAATGACACGAAGGAACTGGCGAGCCTGCTCGGGATCATCCACACCGACATCAAGCATGGTTTCGACGTAGCCCTTGATGTTGGTGATGGGTGTGCGGAGTTCATGCGAGACGTTGGCGGCGAAATCCGTGCGGATGGCCTCCAGGCGGCGAAGCTGCGAGACATCGTTGAGCAACACGAGCAATCCAACGGGCTTGTCATCAGCATCACGAAGGGGCTGACTGACCGCTTCAATCACGACATCGGGATCGCGTGCGAGGCTGAATTCGCGCGTGAGCGATGCGGGTTGTTCGATGGCGTTGGCGACAAAGCGATGCAAATCCGGTTCACGGACGACTTCGTGGAGGAGACGACCGCGGGAGGCAAGGCCATCAATCTGAAGAATCTGCTCGGCGGAACGATTCGCGGAGAGCAGGTGCTGCTGCAGATCAAGCGCGATGAGCCCGCTGTTCATGGACTGATGAATGGCCTGAAGTTCGTTGCGCTGGGCGCGAAGCTGATTGATCTGGCGGCCGAGCTGAACAGCCATGTGGTTGAACGCATCGGCGAGATCGCCAAGCTCGCTGCTGCCGGGACGCTCGATGCGGTGCTGGAGATCGCTTTCGGCGAAGCGCCGAGCGCCGGCGACCATCTGCCGGATTGTGCCGCTGAACTGGCGGAATATCAGATAGATGGGGATGAAAGTGAATGCGAGCGTGAGCAGAGCTGCTGCACCGATGGCGATGAGCAAGTGGCGGGATTCGCTGTTGAGCTCTTCAAGGGGAATCGCGACGCGGTAGACGTAGCTTGTGCGGGAGGCGTCCTTCACTTCCTGGGCGAAATAGGCGTAGTCACGATCAAGGGTGGAGGATGTCCGCACGGAGACGCCGACGCCGCTGGCCTGCTGAAGCGCGGCTTGCACTTCGGGACGAGTGAGATGGTTTTCCATTGAGGAGGCATCATGCTGGGAATCGGCGAGGACGGTGCCATCGGCGGCGAT
>DASZQE010000381.1:0-3541 GCA_035550175.1 Phycisphaerales bacterium
CGGGAATCATTGATCCCGCGCTGGTGGTGAAGACGGTGATTCAGAACGCTGCGAGCGTGGCTGGATTGATGCTGACCACGGATGTGATTATCACGGATTTGAAGGATGATGAGGAGGCAGTGGTGGATGCGGTGAGCTGAAGCAGGGGTACCCAGAACCCAGGACCCAGTACCCAGCATAAGAACTGCGGTCTTTCAATCGAAGAAGCGGGCAGGAGTTTCAATTGTCTGATCAACCGACAAGACATTTCACAGAGCTTGTTGTTTGGCAGAAGGCTCATCAGTTTGTACTTGAGATTAATAAGGCGACCAAATCATTTCCAAAAGATGAACTGTACGGATTGACATCGCAGATTCGACGTGCTGCAGTTTCTGTTCCTGCGAATATCGCAGAGGGATACCGACGACGAGGCACCCAAGACAAGGCAAGGTTCTTGAACACAGCGCAGAGTTCGCTGGATGAATGCAGGTATTTGCTCATGCTTGGAAGTGATTTGGAATATTTGGAAGCATCTGATGCTCGATTCAAGCAAGCAGATGAAGTGGCGAGGATTCTGTACGCTTACGAGAATTCGGTTCGAAGAGCGGCCAAATGACAGGAGGAAGAGCCCAGTCAACAAGCTCCTGAGTTCTGGGTGCTGGGTTCTGTGTGCTTAATTTCATGCCTACGACGCGAGATTATTACGAAGTGCTTGGTGTTGAGAAGACGGCGTCTTCGGAGGACATCAAGCGCTCGTACCGCAGGCTGGCGATGAAATATCATCCGGACCGGAATCCGGGCGATGCGGAGTCGGAAGCGAAGTTCAAGGAGTGCGCTGAGGCGTATGAAGTTCTGAGCGACACGGAGCGGCGCGCGACGTATGACAAGTACGGGCATGCGGGATTGCGCGGCACGCCGGGGCATGATTTCCGATCGATGCACGTCGAGGATATTTTCTCGATGTTCAACGATATTTTTTCGGGGATGGGCGGGCGCGCGGGCGGACGAGGTGCGGGCGGCGTACCGAGGGGTTATGACCTTGAAACGGAAGTGGAGATTTCGCTCGAAGAAGTTCTGACGGGGACGGATCGGGATGTGGAATTTCGACGGTTGGACGTATGTTCGACGTGTGAGGGAAGCGGCGCGAAGCCGGGCACGAAGCCGGTGAAATGCACTGTGTGCAACGGGCAGGGGCAGGTGGCGCAATCGGGATTGGGCGGGATGTTCCGAATGATCACGACGTGTCCGCAGTGCGGCGGTCGCGGGAAGATGGTGACGGAGCGATGCGCTGATTGCAAAGGCAGCGGACGAGTGTCGGTGAAGCGAGTGTTGAACGTGAAGCTGCCGAAGGGCATTCGGGATGGACAGGCGGTGCGTGTTTCGGGAGAGGGCGAGCCGCCGGGTCCGGAGGCGAGCGCGGAGGGGAAGGGCGTGCGCGGGGATCTGCACGTGGTGGTGCGCGTGCAGCCGCATGAGCAGTTTGAGCGGGATGGAGATGATCTGGTGATTGCGGTGCCGATCGCGTTCACGCAGCTTGCACTGGGCGCACGGGTGGCTGTGCCGACGATTGATGGGATGGTGGAATTGAGTGTGCCAGCGGGAACACAGCATGGGGCGGTGTTCAAGTCGCACGGTGCAGGGCTGCCGAACTTGCGAAGCGGGAAGCGCGGGGATCTGGTGTCGGTGATACAGCTTGTGGTGCCGAAGAAGCTGAACGAAACGCAGAAGAAAGCGTTGCAGGAATACGCGAAGATGGAAGAAATGCCGAAGATCGACGAGAAAACGACGTGGTGGGGACGATTGAAGGATACGCTGAGGGGTGGAAGTTAAGGATGACGGTGAATGATGAAGTGGAGTTGGCGACGAGAGGCACACGCGATGGGCAAGCATGACGAGAAAAACATGAAGGGTGAGGAAGCGATGAATGCGGAGGACGGCGCGCATGAAGAGAGCATGGAGGGAGGGGAATTGGATCGCGTGAAGCAACTGGAGGCGGAACGGGACGAGGCGATCGCGGGATGGCAGCGATCGGCGGCGGATTTCAAGAACTATCAGCGGAGAGCGATGGAGAATGAAACGCGGGCGATGGCGAGCGGGTCGACGAAGGTTGTGAAGGGGTTGATGCCTGTGCTTGATCATTTTGAGCTGGCACTGACACACAACCCGGCGAACATGACGACAGCGCAGTTGGCGGAAGCGATGGGATTGGTGCATGATGAGTTGATGAAGGCGTTGATGGGTGTGGGGGTGCAGCGCGTGGAGCCGCAGCCCGGTGATGAGTTTGATCCGATGATGCACACGGCGGTGAGCCAGATGCCGGCGGAGGGTGTGGGGCCGGGGAAAGTGGCGATGACGTTTCAGAGCGGGTATGTGATGGGGGACGTGGTGCTGAGGCCGGCGAAGGTGGCGGTGACGCCGAGCGCGGATGGGCATTGAGCTGGTGACGGGAGGATGTCATGCCGACGTATGAATATGTGTGCGAGAAGTGCGGGCATGAGTTCGAGCTGTTTCAGCAGATGAGCGATGCGGTGAAGCGGAAGTGCCCGAAGTGCGGGAAGAGCGCGCTGAAGCGGAAGATCGGAATCGGCGCGGGAGTGATCTTCAAGGGGAGCGGGTTCTACGAGACGGATTACCGCAGCGAGAGTTACACGAAGGCTGCGGAGGCTGAGCAGAAAGCGAAAAGCGAGACGAAGGGTGATGACAAGAAGAAGGACGCGGGCGCGAGCGAGCCGGCCAAGAGCGAGACGAAGGCGGAGACGGTGAAGGAAAGCAAGAAGGAAGGACGGGGCGTGAAGGTGAGCGCGGGGAAAAAGGCGGCAAAGAAGGCAGGAGTGGCGGGGAAAAAGCGACGATGATAGAATGAAGCCATCAATGCAGCGGGTGGGATGAGTTTCACACTATGCAATTGAAGACGCGGGAAGCGGCAGCACGAGTGTTGTGCTGCGCGGCTGGCGGTGTTCGCCTGCGGAGGGGAAGATTCCCCTCGTGCAATTCGCGTGAGCAGGATTTATTTTCAAGCAGGATTTGGAAGTCAGGAATTTGAATGTCGGAACGATTGAAGAAACAGATTATTGAGCATTTGACACATGACACGTACCGGCCGGCGCCGGTTGAGGAGTTGATGGCGGATTTGCGCGTGGCGCGCGAGGAGCGGGAGGAGTTTCGCGACGCGGTGGATGAATTGGCGAGCGCGGGACAGATTGAAGTGGGAAATGATGAGCGGGTGCGGCTGCCGAAGGTCGGCGAGACGGTGACGGGGAAGTTCAAGCTGAATCAACGCGGGTTCGGGTTTGTGATTCCGGAGCAGGCGTCGCGCGACGGGGATATTTTTGTGCCTGCGGGGAGCACGGGCGGAGCGATCAGCGGCGACCGGGTGCGGGCGCGGGTGTACGTGGAGCCGAGGCGGGGCGGATGGCGGGGCGGGAAAGGCGGGAAGGGGCGCGAGGAAGGGCCGCGGATGGTGGGGCGGATCACGGATGTACTGGAGCGCGGGCAGGCGACGTTCGTGGGCGTGCTGATGAAGTGCGGGAAGGAATGGCTGGTGGAGCCGGACGGGCGATCG
>DASZQE010000382.1:0-11707 GCA_035550175.1 Phycisphaerales bacterium
TCCACTGATCAATACCGACAGCAAAATCAACAATCGACTCAAATCCTTCCGCCTTCGCCTGTCCGCCCTCCACCACCCTCGCTCCATTTCCGAGTACTCGGCATTTGACCTCAGTTCCGAGGAATTCCTCAGAAAAGAGCACGATTTTGCCACAAATAATCCTCGCAACCTCCTCTTGATCCTCAATTCGCAGTTCATTCACGGCGTGCTCAAATTCCGCACGCAGATCATCCGTGCGCACACCGATTCGATCCCATTCCGCGAGTTCCTGCCCCGCAAGTCCGAGCATATGTACGGAATTCACGGCTTTTCCGGGCAATTTCATGTCGGCCGCGCACTGCATGAACACCTGCGCCATCCAGCAATGCAGTGTCGCCGTGGTCGCTGGCAGAATCAGGTTCGGATAGCGCGCGCGAATGTCGCGCAGATAGGCGCGCGCGGCTTCGTCGCGCCGCGTCGCGGATGCGCCGATGCTTTGCGCGCATGCTCCCGCAACCAGCAGCGGCGCATCAAGAAACGCCATGCGCTTCGCATGCGCACAGAGTGCGACCATCGCCGCCCAATCCGGGCTGGCGGGCCGAAAAATCCCGTTTGCGGCAGGCGCCTGCGCGCCTAGCCCATTGCTCCCTTCGCGCGCGCGGTCGATGGCACTGCGATGCACCGCCGTATTCAGCATGCGCGGGACATTCGCATTATGTGACAGTCGCATGTCATATGCGCATTCCAGCAGTCGCTCGGCATTCACATTGAATACACGATCGCTGAACGGCGGGCCAAAGCTGAATATGTCCTGTCCTGCAGAACCGGACCAATCCGCATGCTGATAGTGACACCATCGCCAATAAATAACGTCAGCGTTCGTTTGATTCGCCACGGCATCAATCGATGCGAGTGCGCGGGGATGCAAAGCATCATCGTCGCACAGAAACATAACATATTCGCCGCGAGCGTGCGAAAGCGCGAAGGCCCAGCTTTCAGGCATAACCAACGATGTCGGCGTGCGAACAGAGCGGATACGGGAATCGCGGAACGAAGCAATGACCTGTGCCGTGTGATCTGCCGAAGCGTTATCGCTCACAAGGACTTCATAATCATCAAAGCTCTGCGCGATGACTGTACGTACGGCGAGCTTCAACAAGTCAGCACGATTGCGGGTCGGAATGACAATGGAATATCGTGGCGGCATCGATGGTCATCGCACGACAATCGGCGAGGCTCCAGATAATGATTCTTCATGTTCAATGTCAGTGAGAATGTCTTGCATTTCATCAATAGCATCCGGCGATTCGCTCAGAGCGCACGAGTGCCCCGAGATCTCACAATGGGATGACACCTCATCACCTATATCCGTGAGATTGCATATGAAATTGCAAGGCGAACAGGTCTTCATCAACACCTCACGCTGATGCATGACATCAGCATGGGCGGATTGCGGATGATCAAACACACGCACGATCGCGTCAGCCAGCGCCTCCGCATCGCCAAATGGAACGGACGGGAGCTGCGGCAGACACTCGACAATTCCGGATGATGTCGTCACGATGACAGGTCTTCCGATCATGATTGCTTCGGCGGCAGCATATGAAAAACTCTCAAATCGACTCGGCACAACAACCAGCAAGGAACGCGCGATGTGATCGAGCACTTGCTCATGCGTAATTCGACACAGGAAACTTACACGATCGCGGTATCGATGCTCAATCAGAGATTGCACATGCTTCTGCATACTTCCGCCATCCGGCGCGGATGGCGTATCTGGTCCGATGAACTGCATACGAGCGGATTTCTCGCGTTGGAACACGGCATTCATTGCGCACGCAAGCACATCAGGCCCCTTATTCGGCTCAAGACCTCCAACGAATGTTATCACCGGCTCCACTTGCCATTCTGACACATGAGATTTGCGTACAGGTGGAGGGAGAATATATGAATGATCCCGCACGGGCAGATGCGTCTGCAAGACATTTGATGGCGAGCACACTGCATCCGCGGATAGCAAAGCCCGATGTTCCCATTCGTGGTACACGGATCGGCCAAAGATACATGGATCTGCACCGGCGAGCGTTTCGACGATCGACATCGTTCCGTGCGCGTGAATAATCATCGGCGTTCGGCCAACGTGACGACGAACCCGACTACTCGTCAATGCGACAAGGCCTTCGGCCTGCGTGTCAACGCATGAAATAAGATCAAATGATTCGTTCAGTTCCAGAATGCTGCGTGCCACGGCCAGCGCCCATAGGCCGTACCGATATGGACGAATGCGATGCATGCGACGAAGCATCGACATGCGCGATGCAAATTCAGGCGAATCATCAAGGGTGATGACCGGGTGAATCTTCGCGTGCGGAGGAAGATCGCTGCTCGGCCGAGTGAGAAGATGGACATCCCAACCAGCATCGACGGCTGCACGAACGGCGCTTGCAACATACGCACCGATTCCACCTTGCGAAGGATGATGACGGGATGACACGATCAACCAACGCATGGGATTCACTTACTTCAGTCCAATCATCGATAAATCGTAATATCCACGATACACGCCGGCTGTTTCTCGAACAGCATTCATCTGCGAGGGCGACAATTCGCGCTCACCGCGACCTGACACACCGGTGTTCAAACGAATCGCGAGAGGATCAATCGACTGCAGCGATCGCTCAGCCACGGATGCTGACAGCGAAATCCCAACGTGATCAGCGATGGCCAGGGCCGATTTGACGGGATCACCAATGAGCGATTCATATGTCAACCACAGCACAGGAAGCTGATTGCTCGCATCCATCCATGATGCAAAAAAGGTGAGATACCACGGTACGCCCATGCGAACAATGAACCAATCCTGAGCTTCGATCGGCCATGATGCGAAATCATGCGGCACATGTGCGTTGGGGCCGACGATGGATTGCGATCGGGCGTGGTCACGGCTGGAAATGATGCAATCGAAGATGTTGCGCACGAGCACAACGGGGCGGATGCTCATCCGCTTGAGAATCGCGACATTGGGAACCGTGGCACGCATATGTTCCTGTGACACCGTCGGCTGGGCCAGGAACATCGGAATGCTCAGTCGGTCGATGTTCCGTTCGTTGTCGTACCCGGATGTATTCAAGAGATAGGATCGAAAGCCTGTCGCGGCAGCCATGAACGTAGCGAGAAAAGTTGAAGCTGATTTCGGAAAGCATGCGATGACGATGTGCGGATGATCGGCAGCGTGATCATCAATGACCCGGTCGATCTGGCGGCCAGCCATGCACAGCGATTGGGTGAGATCATTGACGCCTGCTGCGATCCATCGACTGAGCGCAGAGAGATCGTCGGGCGCGGACACGGTGATTTTCAGGTCCAGCGATTCAACGCAACGGTTCTGATCAATACGCGATTGGGTAGCAGGCGGAAACGTCATGGCTTTGGCGGGGAATTGCTCATTTTGAGAACACTTGACGCCAGTATTCGAGAATTTTCTTCACCAAGCCGTCGTGAGTGTCGTTTTGAATAATGGACTGACGAATGGGCTGTGCGAGTCGGGCGCGACCGGGCGCATCATCAACGAAGCGATCGAGCTGAGCACCAAGAGATGTCATGGAATCGAACGTGGTTGACTCAAATTGCGGCAGGTCGCCCGCAACACGAGGCGGGACGAATGGCATGGTGCGGAGCGTTGACAGCACAGATTTATCATCTGCAACACCAGGCGAATTAAAAACTTCCGCCATCAGACGCATCTGTCGTTTTCTCTGCGGCGAGTCAGGCATTTCGACACTGATAAACTCCCCAGATTCCAATCGCTCGAGCGCGGCATCAAGCTCAGGATGAGCGGTGCGACATGCGGCAAGGTCAGCCAGCGAGTTCACTTCATTCCGAACCACATACTGTTGAACAGCAGCAAAATCCGCACGGTGAAAATCGGAGGGATTGTGTCGCGTGAGAATAAATCCACCTGAGGCAAAGCCATCGAGAAGCCGCTGATGAAGCGATTGCCATGCCGTGACGTGCAATTGAATAGATGCCGCCTGAGCGAGCGCACGAAGCGAGCGGCCATTCACGACCTCACCAGCCGCCCATTGCGAGAACTTCGGATGGTGATTCCAGCCACGTCCATAGATTCTGAACGTGCGATTGTTCTTGCTTGCCCACTGTGCAGCCCAGTCAAGCGTTTGATGACGCAGCACGCGATCATATAAACGGACTGCGATGGGGTGAATGGCCTGACGCCGAAGCGCCGGGGTGAGAGGCGGGTGAGACGATCGCCGCTCAGCAAGAATGATCAGATCGAGAATGTCGAAAAATGAAAGCGACGACTTATACTCAATCGCTGATCGAATGAAGTGCAAGAGCGTCGTGAGATACGATCGAAGGGATGACGAATTGCCTGTCCCCAAGGCCGATTCAATCAACTGTTCAGGGGTTTCAGATCCGTGGCCGACGTAACACAGATCGCAGCGGAATGGCGCACGCTCTGATTCGGGCAGCGGATCGGCAGAATAGGTGTATGGATCGGTGAGATTGCTGGTTTCGATGATGCGTTGCGACGGGTAAGCATAGCTGGTGATCAGTTCGCCAGCCTGACGAGTCAGAATGAGATCACGGCTTGTCACTGACTTGCCTGCCGTCGATGTCCAAAGGTCTTTCATGTAATCCTGCAACCAAGAAATGCAGGGAACTGCGGGCGGAACATATTGAGTAAGTTCTGAGCGAAGATGATTGATGGTGATAATCAGATCAGGCTTGCATCGCGAAAGAACGGAGGAAATATCCACAGCACATTGCCAAGGCGCTTGTTGAACTTCCGTGTGGAATGTGCATCCCGTGCGCGTCAGCGCGGAGCCGAGATCGCGCATGGCATGCTGCATAACTGTGCTATAGCGGGAGGTGAGGCCGACCACGGTGAGTTTCCGCGCGCCATCGGTGGAAGCTGAGAATCGCGAGGCCCAGTCAGATTCGCTCATTGCATGGTAATGCGATGTCAGTGCATCCAATGCCGATTTCACTTTGGCGTTTCGTGCGAGCGATATCTCTCGAATCTGATCGGATGAGAGCGACAGGGATTGAATGATCGCCGGAGTCAGATCGGGCCGGGGCGTAGTAAGCGAGATGGTCGGCAACGGCTGGGCGTGATTGAGAATCAGACGGTCACGATAGGCCGCGAGGGCATCGGCCCCCGCGAATACCTGAACCCGCGATGACGCGAAGAAATCTGAATCGGAGAACATCGACAACCAAATCGGAAGCAGGCGGATGTCTGGTTCGAGAATATCGATCGGCGGCAGATAGCCGGCAGGGGTTGAGGAATTCAGAATTTTGGTGAACAACTGGGGCGGAGGCAAGCCGATTGCGCGAAAGGCGGGATACTCGACATTGGCGGGAAGCGAAAATGAATTCGCAACTGAAGCGTGATCGGCAAATGGAAGTTTCAGATCAAGCGGAGATTCGGCGTGGCCAGTGGTGATGAAATAGTTGCCCGTCACCGACTTGAAGATTGAAATATCCGGAGGAATGACGGTGATTGCGTTGGCGATCTGCTGAAGATGCGGATTGGACGCCAGGAGATTTTCAATGTTTGTGCGGAAATTGGATTCAAGAGTTGCGCGGGGGATTTCGCCGGACGGCAGCGAAGCCAGGATTTGATGAAGTTCGCGGAGTTCGGGAGTCTGCTGGACCAATGCGTTGTGCGTTCGGAGCAACCGAATCGCCACGCCGGGCACACGAATTGCGACGAGCGACTTGAGCACAGGCAGAAGAACGTGCGGGGGAATCCTGACCCCATCGTTTGCAAAAATGCGCTCGATTGCAGGATCGGGGCGAGCGGAATTGAGGGCTTCAATGAGCGCGAAGTGCGCAGGAGGAATGGGCGGCGAGGCCTGTGCTGAAGTGATATGGGAAAGCGTGGATGAAGTGACAACCATCGGAGGTCCGCTGAGCGTTATCGGCGAGTTGTGGAACGAATGATGAAAGTTCCCAGCGGGGAGATCAGGCTTGTTTTTGGAGTATCAGAAGGCCATCAACAAGGGCCAGCGGCTTGAAACGCGGGTCGGGGAGGATGTGATCGAGGACGACCTGGAAGACGGAAAGGCGAGCGGGGTCGACATCGTGAATGAGGAGCGCTCCGCCGGGTCGGAGAAGCGGTGCGTAGTTTTGGAAATCATCAAGCATGGCCTGGTAGGTGTGGAGGCCATCGATGAAGAGCAGACCGACGGAGTTCTTGAGGGGGGAGAGTTGAGAGGCGGCTGCGTTGCTGGTCTGGACGATTTGTTGCAGACGAGACGCCAGGTTTTCGCGCGCGAAGATGAATCGCATGACATCACGGGTGGCGGTGCCGGGGTCGATGGAGATAAAGGGATGCGGGGATTCGGAATGAGAAGCGATGGCCATGAGGAGGCCTGAGCCACCGAGCGCGGAGCCGATTTCGATGATGGGGGAATTTGAGGCGTAGTGGTGCGCAAGGATACCGAGGAGGACTTGCTGAATTGTGGATTGAGACGCCATGGATATTTCAGCGTGATCGAGATGGCGGCGGAGGATGCGCTCGAAGGGTGTGGCACCCATGTCGGCGGGATGCGTGGAGGGGAAGATGGATTGTGTGGAAGCGGGCCAGAGTTGGGAAGCGAAGTGGCGCGCGGCGAAGGCGGGAAGGTGAAGGCGATCGGTGAGGGAGATGTAGGCGGCGACGGCGCGGGAGAAGGTGGAGGGCGAGAGAGGATCGCAGACGGATGGTTGCGAAAGGTCGGCAGCGGATTGCAGCGATTCGTGCGAGAGTGTGTGGGTGGAGTGGAGGTGCGGAATGGTGTGTTGCTGGAGCGTGCGGAGTTGGTGGCGGACGATGTGGGCGGTGATGGGTGGGAGAACCTGGCCTGCGTTGTGAGGAAGATGGAGGGAGACACGCCAATTTGATTTGTGATTGTTGATGAGGAGACGGGATGCTGCAGGATCGAAGTAGAGCGGATGATGGCGGATGAGGAATTCACAGGGCGCAAGGCGGGAGGTGTTGTCGAAGGTGAGCGTGTTGCCGGCGCGGATTGCGCGGATGAACGGAGCGCGAAGGGATTCGTGGACCATTCGCGGGGAATAGATGACGAATGCGGCGGGAGAGAGCGTGGCATCATCGCTGATGACGTTGAGGTTGAGGGACGATGCGGCGTGCGAAGAATCCGGGTTGTGATCAAGAATGGAAATTGTGCGAGGATTGCGGTGATGCGTGTTGAGGAGGTGTGATGCAATTCGTTTTCCCTGATCGCCGAAGCCGAGGATAAGGATGGGATCGGAAGGCGTGAGCTGCGAGAGGAGGCTGTCGATAGCGAGAAGAGATGGAGCCGGTGACTCAAGATCGAAGTGCGAGAGGATGAGGAAATGTTGGTTTTCGATTGCGCCGGCGGAACGGAGACGAGCGATGGCGGGGTGTGATGGCGACGTAAAAATGAAACATGCGGAAGGGTGAGGCGTGAGCGCGTCGGCAGGCCAATGGGGAAGCGGGTTGCCTGGTGAACGCGCGAAATCGAGGTGTTCGGGCAGCGTGGGGTCGGGAAGAGAAAACTTGCGGAGCGCGAGGGCGGTGGGTTCAGCGGGGAGTTCGTTGAGCGCGGAAGTGGAACCTGAGAAGATGAGGAATGGAATTGCGCCCCCACTCCCCCCACCGCTGTGGAGAATGGTATCAAGCAGGTCAGACTGAGATGGAGTTTCGGCGCGCGTGATAGCGGGCACGGATGCAAGCGGGCGATGGATGGTGGGTGCGGAGGTCATAGGTAAACATTGCGCGGTCTGACCATGCAGATCGGCGATTGCCTATGCAAGGCTTGAAGGAGAGCGATGCTGCGTGTGGTAGGATCAAGGAATGATTGCATTGACGCCGAATGAGTGCAGAGTGCTGGGGGTGCTGATTGAGAAGGCGCAAACCACGCCCGGACAATATCCATTGACGCTGAACGGGATGGTGAACGGCGCAAATCAGAAACAGAATCGCGATCCGGTGATGAATCTGGACGAAGAACGCGTACAGGATGCGGTCGATGGATTGCGATCGAAGGGATTGGCGAGGGAAGTGATTCTGACGGGGTCGCGGGTGGATAAATACAGGCACGTCACACGAGACGTGTTGAAAGTGAACGATGCACAAGTGGTGATTCTGGCGGAATTGCTTTTGCGAGGACCGCAGACGGTAGGAGAGATTCGCGGACGGGCGAGCAGGATGCATCCGCTGGATTCGACGGAGATGGTGGCAAGGGAATTAGAGGAGATGCGGGATCGAACGGAGCCATTGGTGAAGGACCTGCCGCCGATGCCGGGCGATCGAGCGGCGCGATACATGCAATTACTCTGTCCGAATCTGCATGATGTGAATGCGGTGAGAAGAAGCGAGACATCAGAAGATCCGGGGCACGTTGTCATCAGCGGCGGACGCGCAGATGGATTCGCTGAGCGAATCGATAAATTGGAAGGAGAGGTTGAGATGCTGAGGAGCGAGGTGGCGAAGTTGAAAGAGGCTCTGGGGGGATGATGCGGGAAGAGAGAGGATTCTGTGGCTAGGATTGAGGAATGTCGCAGATGAACGGAACAACGCCAAAGAAGGTGACGATCGGAATCACAATGGGTGAGCCGAGGGGCATCGGCGCGGAAGTGATCATCAAGGCCTTGGCGGATCGAACCTTGCGGAACAGCGCGCGATTCGTGATCTACGGTGTCAACGAGTTGATGACGTATACGGCGGACCAGATGCGCATTGAGCCGTTCTGGAGCCGGGTGGCGCATGATTCGGACCGGGCGAGCCACTACATCTATGACGATTGCGTGGTTTTGGATTTTCCGGAGCATGAAGGGTTGTTGGCGGCTCAGCACACAGCATCGAAGGCCGGCGGACTGGCGTCGAAAGCGTTTGTTGAAGAAGCAATCAATGATGCGATGTCGGTGGAAGGAAGCGCAAGGCACATTGATGCGGTGGTGACGGGACCGATCTGCAAGCAATCGTGGGCGATGGCGGGATTCAACTGGCCGGGGCACACGGAGTTGTTCGGACACCGAACGAAGGCGAAGCGGCAGTGCATGATGTTCGTTTCGCCGAGGCTGCGCGTGGTGTTGGCCACGACGCATGTTGCGCTGATGGACATTCGCAACACGCTGACGATCGGCAAGGTGTTTGACCCGATTGATCTGGGGCATGAAGCGTGCAAGATGCTGGGGATCGAGCGGCCGAAGATTGCTGTGCTGGGGCTGAACCCGCATGCAGGCGAAGGCGGACAGTTCGGAGATGAGGAGGCGAGGCTGATTGGACCGGCGATCAAGGTGGCGCAAGATGCGGGGATTGATGCGCGGGGTCCGTATCCTGCGGACACGCTTTTCATTCGAGCGGCAGCGGGCGATTTTGATCTGGTGGTGGCGATGTACCACGATCAGGGATTGATTCCCGTGAAGTTGCTGGGGTGGGACAAGGCGGTGAACTGGACGCTGGGGCTGCCGATTGTGCGAACAAGTCCGGATCACGGGACGGGCTTTGACATCGCGAGCAAGTTCACGGCGAGCGAGGGATCAATGCGGGCGGCGATCGAGCTGGCGGTGCAATTGGCGAAAGCGAAAGTTGGTGAGCGAGGGCACGAAGACCAGCAAGAGGTTGAGGCGGCGGAGGGATGATTCAGCTTGACCGCCCTTGAATGGCTATTGGCCATCGGATGACTCTTGATCCAATGGCTGTGGAGGGCGGTCAAATCCGATAGCAGAAAGCACTTTTTCCACGCGGACAAAGACTTTCGCTCGCAGGAAAAGAATCATGCAAATGCACAAATAGACCAAGAAGATGAACATGGCCAATCCCAAGGACGTTGATCCGTAGCCACTCACGATTCCTGCAAGTATCGCGAACACAATCGGCCAATGTAAATCCATGACGTAGAAACGAGTGAACTCCACTGCGGCACATGTGCCGATCAAAGGAACAATGATTTCCACTATGCACAAGCCTCGAGCATGAATGTTCATCGAAATCCTCATTGCATCTTCTCAGCTATACGCGAAGTTCGGAATACCGGATTCGGCCAGGAGCAAAGCTCTCTTGCCCAATTTGACAATTTGATTTGATGGCCTTTCAGGAGCGGGATAAATCGAGCGCAATCCGATGCTCGAATATTTGCATTGTCATGAACACGGAGTAGGGTGTTCATAGAAGAAGAGAAAGTCGGTGTCATTGCGCCGACAGAAGAGAGAATGAAACCATGAGTTCAAAATTCGTTTTGGGGTGCGCGCTGAGCGCGATGGGTGTGACTTCGGCATCGGTTTTCGCAGGCCCCGAATGGGTCGAGATGAATGATGCAGGATCGACGATCAATACCGCACAGCACACGGTGGGTCCAAGTCAACTGACATCCATTGCCGGGCATCTGGGCGGACTGACCGCATTGGCGTTCGGTTCGGTCGATTACGAGGACATGTACCTGATTCAGATTACCGATCCTTCTGCGTTTTCGATGCAGGTGACCAACGCAGGATTTGATGCGCAGCTGTTTCTGTTCAATGTGACGTTGCCGGGCGAAGGATTCGGGCTGCTGGCGAATAATGATTTCGGCGGAAGCCAGGATCCGTTCATCGGCAATGCGGCGACGGATGCAACCGGGGCGCAAGTCAAGCTGCCGGGCATCTATGCGATCGCGATTTCAGGATATGGGCGCGATCCGGTAAGCCTGAACGGGCTCATCTTCAATTTTGCGGACCGCGAAGAAATCTCCGGTGCTGATGGTCCGGGCGGATTGAATCCGCTGCGAATGTGGACGGGCGAGGGTGAGACGGGAGACTACAACATTGAACTGACCGGCGCGGCGCCGATAGACACCCCGACGCCGGGAGCACTTGCTGTATTTGGTTTGGCGTGTGTTGTGAGACGAAACCGTCATCGTTGATCGAGAACCTCCGAATGCATGACGCAAAGTCCTCGGCGGATGCCGGGGATTTTTTGTTGGAAGAAAATTGCCTGGAATTGACCTGCCCAGATTGACAAGTGAATGGAGAAACACCTGTTTTTGATGTGATTACTCGCTTTTGAACGAATATGAATAATACATCGCTTGAAATGCTTGTTATTCGCGGTAGCTTGGAGGGCTGAGAAGAGACCCCGGCGTTCGCCACGCCGAAATTTAAGAGAGAGAGAAATTTCATGGCTGCAAAATCAGTTTTGGGATGCGCCGTCATCGGCGCGAGTATTGTTACCCCGTCCGCATTTGCCGGTCCTGAATGGGTTGAGCACAACGATGCGGGATCAATCGTCACGACCGCGCAACGAACTGCGGGACCTGGTCAGTTGACATCCATTGCCGGGCATCTGACCGGCGGCATCGGCACATCGCTGACATTCGGCGAATCGGACTTCGAGGACATGTATCTGATTCAGATCACTGATCCTTCATCGTTCACGATGCAAGTGATCGGCGCGGATTTCGATGCGCAGTTGTTTCTATTCAACGTGACGCTGCCGGGCGAAGGGTTTGGATTGCTGGCTAATGACGACTTCAACGACAATACCAGTCCGTTCATCGGCAACATGGCGACAGACGGCACGGGAGCACAGATCAATTTGCCAGGCGTGTATGCGATCGCCATTTCGGGATTCGGACGAAATCCAGTGAGCATCGGCGGAGAGATCTTTGATATGGAGTTCGGCGATGAGATTTCCGGTCCGGATGGACCGGGAGGCATCAATCCGCACACGGGCTGGACCGGTGACGGACAGACGGGG
>DASZQE010000383.1:0-1701 GCA_035550175.1 Phycisphaerales bacterium
GGAGAAGAAGCGAAGATGGTGATGGAGTCGCGGAAGATTCTGGGGCATGAGGGATTGATGATGAGCGCGACGTGCGTGCGGGTGCCTGTGCTGCGGGCGCATTCGCAGGCGATCAATCTGACGTTTGATTCGCCTTTGAGCGAGGTGCGAGCGCGGGAGATTCTGATGAATGCGCCGGGTGTGCGCGTGGTGGATGACCGGGCGGCGAACAGGTTTCCGGAACCGCTTGATGCGTCGGGGAAGGATGAGGTGCTGGTGGGAAGGATTCGTGGAGATGTGAGCCAGCCGAAGGACATGGGGCTGAATCTGTTTGTGTGCGGGGACCAGTTGCGAAAGGGTGCTGCGCTGAACGGGATTCAGATCGCGGAGATGTTTGCGAGCAGAGCAGACAGGATGATTGAGGCGAAAGTTGTGCGTGGCGTGGGCAGGGAACAATTGCAGGCAGGGGCGTGAACAGGCTGGATTTGCGCGGAGCGTAAATCGCTGTGGGGTTGAGCTTTGTGCGCCGAGCGAGGCTGGCTGACACGAGCGATGTACTGCGAATGGTTCACCGGAAGAGTCCGGCTGTCGTGGTTGGGAAGCAGAATGTGGATAAGGGGATGCTGAACATCCGATCTTTTGCGTCCACGGCCCGCATCGAGTATTTTGTTTTTGGCATTTGTTTGGATACTCATTGACGCGGGTTTCGATGAGTGACGACAGCAATTCTTACAGAAGGAACCTGAAGATGAAGAGCATTGGAAAGACGTTGATCTTGTCAGCGGCGTTGTTGACGGCAGGGATCGGTGTAGGCATGGCGATGGCGCAGCATGACCATGATTCCAAGTGGTCGCAGAACGGCGGCATGCAGACGGTTGATCCCATGACGCAGAAGTACATGGATGCGTGGAAGGCGTATGCCATGCCGACTGAAAATCACAAGGCATTGGATTGGAAGGTCGGCACGTGGACCGGCAAGGTGAACATGTGGATGATGCCGCAGCAACCTGAGCCCGAGACCAGCGAGTGCTCGGTGACGACATCGTGGGTGATGGATCATCGGTATCTGCAAAGCACGGTGGAAGGCCAGTTCAACGGCGAGACCTTCCAAGGTCTGGGTGTTGAAGGCTACGACAACTTCCAGAAGAAGTATGTGGGCACGTGGATCGACAATATGGGCACCGGCATCATGAGCATGGAAGGCCAGTGGGATTCATCGAAGAACACGATGACGACTACCGGTGAAGGTCCGAACTTCTGGACCGGCAAGATGGTGAAGAGCCACGGCACGGTGACGAAGATCAGCAACAACAGCTACAAGGAAGAGATGTACGCTCCGGGCCCGGACGGCAAGGAGTTCAAGTGCATGGAAATCACGTACACGCGCACGAACTGATGCGTGGACTGAACGAGCGAAGACCTCGGCAAACCTCTTCACACTTTGATTAATTGCCAGCGTCCGGATGCAGAAGCATCCGGACGCTGTGTTTTTACGGGCGCTGGCGGCAGATTCAACAGATTACTTGCTCTGAGCAGTGTGCAACATTTCAGCGAGGCGGCGGAATGAACTGAAGACAACCAGATGAACCGGACATGTCGGCGCCAGACACGAAGTGCTCTGGGACGATGCACCTGCAGGCGGAGTGATTGTGACCAAGAATCAGCTCAGGTCACAGGGCAGCCCGGGGATCAATGACGCGGCGGCTGCGAGTGAGAATTTTG
>DASZQE010000384.1:0-3684 GCA_035550175.1 Phycisphaerales bacterium
TGTATGACGGCCAGACCATTGTCTTGGGCGGATTGATCTCCGATCGTTACGAAAAACGTGAGAACAAGGTGCCGTTGCTCGGTGACATGCCGTTGCTGGGAGCGTTGTTCCGCCAAAGCAAGGAACAGACCGCCAAAACCGAACTGCTTATCGTCCTCACGCCCCATGTCATCGATAGTCCTGCCGAGTGTCGTCGAGTCGATGACATTACCTCGATCGAGGTGGATCGCCTGAGCGTGCCGGAAAGCGTGAAAGAAAGCATTCGCCGGAGCGTGATTGACGGCACCGGCGGACTGTACGATGCACAAGGGCATAAGATTCAGATCGAAGCGCCCGATGCTCCCGCACCGCCGCCGGTGATTCCGCCCGACAAGACCCATCCGTAATTCTCCATGATCGAAACATCATTCAATCTGATTCGATTGCTGCTCATCAAACGCACCGCGCGTGTCGTGCATGCGTTCATGATCTGCGCCTCTCTTGGCGGATTGTGCGGATGCGAGACCACCAGGATTTCTTCAAGCGACGGTCGCCCGTTGCCTCCACCACCGCATGAAGCGACGGCCGCGCCAGCGGACACCGAACCGAACCGGATGGCATTCTTTGTGTCCTCGAAGCCGGATGACACGAATCGCAACGGCTACCCGGATCTCATCAATGTGTCCGTGTCGCTGTTCTCACAGAAGTATCCGCTCTCGCTGCTTGTGGACGACGGTGAGTTTACTTTTACGCTGTATCCGCAGGGCAAAGCGGATGACGCCGGCGTCAAGCCGATCGGCACATGGCATTTCACGGGAAAGCAGGTCGCAGACGCCCGCAACGAGGCGCAGTACGGACCGTGCTATTTCTTCCGGCTGAGCCTGCTCGATGTCAATTCGGAAAAATTGCCGTTCGATCGCGCCGATCTGCTCTGCACGTTCACACCTGCGAACAACGGCACGCCAGTCACGTCGGACGGCGTGCGAACGATACAGGTCGGTCGGCGAATGACATCTGCATCCGCTGCGCCGTGAGTTTTCTTTCTTGATTGCGCCTGAATTGAACAAATCTCCTTCATCCGATATTCGGACGAAGGAGAAATGGAAGGGGTCTGATCCCCTTCGAGAAGAGAAATGTTCGCGCGTGTGGCCCCACACGAATAAATGTCGATGGTGCAATCAAGCTTTGCACGATTATGCGTACTGGCAGCCTTACGCTGCCGATTCCGCGACAGCGTGATTACAGAATCTCTTCTTCCATTGTGTCGATGAAACTGGGGATCAGGGATTCGAACCCCGACTAACTGGTTCAGAGCCAGTCGTGCTACCGTTACACCAATCCCCAAGTTGTCCGCCCGAAACGGACAGATCGGATTGTACTCCGTGCCAACGCCTCCTGCCACGCCGCAGCTTTCACTTCGCTGGATTCCCGGTATGTACGCTGTGTGCAGATCGGGCCCGGCAGATCCGCTTCCTGCATGGGTGTACGATCAACTGGTTTCTCATTCCTCGCAGCGATCTCCGGGGCTGGTATCGGTCACTCGGACAACAAGCGAATGTTCGATCGTCGTGCCGGAGTCGCTCGTGCCCTCTGACGCCCGTGCTCAGCGCGGCTTCCGAGCACTCGCCATCGTCGGCACGCTGGATTTCTCGCTGACCGGCATTCTCTCAAGACTCACCACCGCACTCGCTGAAGCGCAAATTCCGGTGTTCGCGCTCTCCACGTTCGACACTGACATCCTGCTTGTGCGAGACACGGATGCGCAGCAAACGGAAAACGCGCTTGCTGCGTGCGGAATCAGGTTTGTTGATGAATCGTGAGAGCGAGTGCGGTCGGCTGCGTGTTGTACGTTCTACGCCTCGTCCAGCGACTCGGATTCAATGCTCGCTGTCTCACCCGCCATCTTCTTCTGAACGTATTTTTTCACCCACGTCTCAAAGGACTTGCCCGCTGCGGTGTCTTTGCCGGAAAACACCAGCCGGGCGACATCCGCAAGCGGAATGCTCATTCGCGCGGACCCGTCCTTTGGAAGAATCCGCACCAGGTATTGACCAGCATCATTTGACGGCTTGAAGTCAAACACGAATCCTTCGATCGTCTGTCCGTCCGATTTCCGCGTCACCGTCACGTCGCCTCGGTAGTTCACTGCCAGTTCAACTGCGTGACGCAGCATCTCCGCATTCGAAGCATCAATGGTATAGCCCTGCTCAGCGTGTGTGGGTGCAGGCGTGGGATGGGCTGCAGTGTGTGGTGAGGTCATCAATGTTCCTTCCCGCTCAAGGGGTCAATTCCCGCCCTGTCGCCGTATCCAGCAGCTTCCACTGGAACGTCTTGGCCAGCCGCATGATTGTCAGCCAGGCAATTTCCTCTTCCACCAGCGTCAGCAGCATCTGGCTGATGTCTTTCTGACCCGGCGGAAGTTCAAGACGAATCCCCGGACCATACAGAATATCCTCGCCCTCACGCTGCGGCGCGGTGTTGTAGTTCGCAAGCGCGGACACAATTTCCCCTCGTGTGCCGAGGCTGGAAAGCCCGTTCGTGCCTGCAGGCTGCCGGGAAAGGACAACCAGTTGTGATGCTCCGGCCATGGGTCGCAAAGGATACCAAACGCTCACATTCTGAGATGCGCACTTCCACTCACAATCTGCAGATCAATATCAGGTCTTTGGTTGGGACGTCGTCGTTGCAGGTCCGCCGAAAAGCTCGGCCAACCTGCTGACCAGCCTTGCCAGCGAAAGCGGCTTGGTCATGTAGGCATGCACGCCGAGCGTTCGTGCATATTCCATGTGCCGCTTGCCCTGGTTCGCCGTCACCATCACCACCACCGGCGGACTCGCAAGCTCACGCAGCTTTTCGAGCACAAGAAAGCCCGAAGCCCTGGGCAGCATCATGTCCAGCACCACAGCATCCGGCATCTCAGTATGACACATGGAAATCGCAGCGTTGCCGTCAACCGCTGTGCGTGTCGTCGCCCCCTCGGCGTGCAGCACAAGATCAATGCTGGTGAGGATGTCCTCGTCATCATCAACGATCAGAATCGACTTGCCTTCCAATTTGCCCGACTTCATGTGCTTCATCTATCCGAGACTCGGTCAATTGAAGGGTATTTCGACCGGGAAATCAAGGTGCGTTCGGCAAGACTGCCTGTTGTTCTGGCAATTGAGGTGACGTTGCAACGGCTGATTCAGCAATTTGAGCCGCCTGTGCCCGACTTCTCTCAAGAATGATCTCCAGATTCGCTTCCGTTATCCAAGGCAGACTGCGCAGCTTCTCAGCCATGCGAGCGGGCATCGGCTTGCCTTCTCGCTCGAATTTCGGCCTGCTTTTCCACCGTCTGTGAATCCACAGGTACTGTTCCGGCGCGAGTTGCACAGCCTGCTCAAGACCGCGATTGAACCGTGCGGTGATGTAGAAAATCGGATCAGGCTGGGCGTCCCAATCCTCCGGCATAATCATGTCCGTATAGATGAGTTCGTACTCGATCTCCGCGCCGATACGCCGCGCCAAGGCCACCACCACCGGCGCCCGATATCGCATCGCTAGGATCGCAATCGACTTGTAGCTCGATGCCAGTTTGTTGAAGAACGGCACGAAGAGTCCGTCATCGCCTGCATTCTGGTCAGCAATGAATCCCACCCGTCCGCCGGTCCCCAACACATCCTGCAGAATCGTCGTTCCGCCCCATTTCGTCACGATCCGCGATCC
>DASZQE010000385.1:0-2441 GCA_035550175.1 Phycisphaerales bacterium
TGAGGACATTGCGCCGATCGCGGTGTACGTGGTGCTTGATCCGGAGTGCGAACTGGGGCATCACGGATTTGCGGATTCAGACAACAACGGCCCGCGAGGGGAGGCGCTGGTGAGGGAATTCATTCCGTGGCTGGAGAAGCAGTTTGATCTTGTGCCAAATGCGGATGCGCGAATTGTGACGGGGCATTCCTCGGGCGGATGGAGTTCGCTGTGGCTGCAACTGAATTATCCGGATGTGTTCGGCGCGACGTGGAGCAGCGCGCCTGATCCGGTGAATTTTCATTTTTTTCAGATGACGGATTTGTATGAGGATGGAAATTTGTTTCGCAGTCCGGGGATGCAGGACGACACGCCGAGCTACCGGTGGTACGTGGATGCAACGTATGTGCCGAAGGTGTTGATGACGGTTCGGCAGGAGACGGCGATGGAAGACGTGCTTGATCCGCACGGGAGAAGCGGTCAGCAGTGGGATACGTGGGAGGCGATGTTCTCGCAGAAGGATTCTTCGACGGGGATGCCGAGGCCGATGTTTGACAGTGCGACGGGGACGATCGATGCGGAGACTGTGGCACATTGGCAGAAGTATGACATGTACAAGAAGGTGGATGAGCACTGGGACACACTGGGACCGGTGCTGACGCAGCGTGTGCGATTAGTGGTGGGGAGCGTGGATTCGTATTACCTGAATCGTGCGGTGGAGAGCCTGAAGAAGCTGGTTGAGCAGAAGACGGGAAAAACGGAAGAGCCGACGCCTGAAGGCCAGAAGAAAAAGCATGTGGATGGTTCGAAGAGTGGGTACATTGATATTTATGGAGGGGATGATCACGAGTCGATTGTGACGAACACGACCATCCGCTGGAACAAGGAAATGCGGGATTATCTGATGCAGCACGGGTATCAGGACGAGGGACCGGAGTACATTGACGATGATGACAACGTGCAAATGCATCCGGTGAAGCCTGAATGACGGATAGAATGCGTGGACATGAGCGAGGAATCAGTCAATCAGCGTGAAGAAGAACGGAGTGGCGCCACGGCGACGGTGGAGCGCCCGCAGGTTGCGCCGCCGAAGGTGGATCGTCTGCCGCCTTGGAATGTGCTGCTGCATAATGACCCTGTGAACACGATGGATTACGTGATTCGCACGCTGATCGAGCTTGTGCGGATGAATCAGTTTCGAGCGATGAAGTGCATGCTGGAAGCGCATCAGAAGGGGATGTCATTGGTGGCGACGACACACCGGGAGCATGCGGAGCTGCTGTGCGAGCAGTTTGCGAGCAAGAAACTGAAGGCGACGATGGAGCGAGCGGGATGATTCGGCGCGAGCGCGATCGAAGCGTGTTCAGGCGTGATGTCGAAGCAGAGGGGTGTGCCTGATTTCCTGCGGAAGCTGATAATCGCGCAGATTGAGCGTGACATCAAACTGGATGCGAATGTCATGGATGCGGCCGGCAGCGTGCTGGCAGGCGCGGACCGCGCCGAAGACCTGCGTTGCGTTGCCGTCGTCTCGGCGGAGCAGCAGGCCGCAGCGCACAGAGGGGTACAGGAAGGTTCCCAGGAGAAAAGCTGCGCCGTTGGGGTGCAGGGAATGGGGGCGGATGAGGTAGGAGAGCCAGTCGCCGGTTGCGGGGCTGTGGATGCGGATCACCATCCGCGGAAGCGAGGCGTAATCGTGTGAACGGAGCGGGAGCTCGTGATCGAACACCGGAGATGCGGCAGCGAGGTCCGCGAGCATGCGAGAGAGCACATGATCGGGAAGCCGAATGGTATCGAGCAAAGCAGAGGGAATGGTTTCAACGACAGACATGGGGAGATGGACGACGAGAAGTTGCGTCCTGAAGGAATTATCGAATTGACGATCCGCCCAGTGAATGGCTGTGGAAAAACTTGATGGTTATTCGCCGGATTGCGAAGGATCAGTGCGGGCGAGGCGGACGGGGAAAGATTTCAGCCAGTCCGGTCCGGGAAGTGCGGGAAGGTGTGCGGGATGCGCGGGGGTGGCGCGGGTTTGCGCTGATGGGCACTCACATTCCGGCGATGGCATCCTCGGCGTCGCTCGCGATTTTCTGGACGTCGGCGGGTGCGGAGGAGAGATCGGACACGGTGATTCTGCCGGAGTCATCGACGAAGGTGTACTGGCCGGGCTGGAAGAGCGCGGAGTCCATTCTGCCGAGCAGCGCATCGACCTGCACGTTGTGGGTGCTGGAGGCGAGATTGATGAAGAGATCCTGATTTGTCTGCACCTGGAGGACGAAGGATGTGCCGATGCCGACGGCGCGAACGCGGCGTGTCTGGCCGACGGGATATCCGCCGGTGAAGATTCCCCACCCGGATTCAAATTCAACAGAGGGGATTGAGTATGAAACCTTGAGGGATGCGGGAGTCTTGATTTTCTCAGGCGGGGTGTAGAGCACGTGGAAATTGGGGTTGTGCTCCGATTT
>DASZQE010000386.1:0-3347 GCA_035550175.1 Phycisphaerales bacterium
CGATTTCCCAATCATCGCGTCGCGGTGCTTCACAGTGGGCTCACCGCCGCGCAACGCCATCACCAATGGTCGCTCGTCGCGCGTGGCGAAGCTGATATCGTTCTCGGCGCGCGTTCCGCGGTCTTTGCGCCCGTGCCCGATGACCGTCTCGGACTCATCATCGTCGATGAAGAGCACGACGGTTCCTACAAGCAGGATCAGACGCCGCGCTATCACGGCCGCGATGTCGCCATTCGCCGCGCTCAGCTTGCGAATTGTCCGGTGATTCTCGGCTCCGCCACGCCCTCGCTCGAATCCTGGCACAACGCCGTCGAGCGCGAAAGCTACGCCTTGCACCGCATGACTGATCGCATTCCCGGCATGAAGCTGCCCAAGGTCATCGTCGTCGATTACCTGAAGGAAAAACGCGAGCACGCGCGGGACGACAAGACCGACAGGCACGTCAACCTCATCGGCACCACGCTTCAGCACGCCATCGCGCAAACGCTCGATCGCAACGGCCAGATTCTTCTTTTGCTCAATCGCCGCGGGTACGCCAACTACATCGCCTGCCCGTCGTCTTCCTGCGGATGGGTCATGCAATGCGAGCATTGTGATGTCACCACGGTGTATCACGTCAATCGCTCGCTGCCCGCAGGCGGATACGTGCAGTGTCATCACTGCCTGAGCGAGCAGAAATTGCCTTCTGAATGCCCGCTCTGCGGAAAGAAGGTTGTCCCCTTCGGTCTCGGCACGCAGCGTGTCGAGGAGGAGCTCACGCGAAAATTCCCTTCGCTGATTTCCGACAAGACCATGCTTCGTGTGGACTCCGACACGATGCGAACCGCGCGCGATTATCACGATGCGCTGCATCGCTTCGGTCAGGGAGAAATCAAGTTGCTCGTCGGCACGCAGATGATCGCCAAGGGTCTGGATTATCCCGGCGTGCGGCTCGTCGGCGTCATCAATGCGGACACCGCGCTCAACCTGCCGGACTTCCGCGCCACTGAGCGCACGTTTCAACTCGTGAACCAAGTCGCGGGCCGATGCGGCCGAAGTGCGGACATCGGGGTCGCAATTGTGCAAACATTCACTCCCGAGTCACCGGCGATTCAACTGGCCGCTGCGCATGATTTCACGTCCTTTGCTGAATTGGAGCTTTCTCAGCGCAAGCGCGCTCAACTTCCGCCATATTCTCGAATGGCGCGAATTGTCGTTCGTGACCAGGATCACGCACTTGCCAATGGTTATGCCCGTGAACTTGCGGAAAAGCTCCATTTCGTCATTGAGCGCACAAAGAGCGAAGCCTCCGAGACTCTCGCTGCCAAGTCGGCGCGTGCCTCGGAGACTCCTTCTTCCACGACGACTTCGCACATTCGCCTGCTCGGCCCCGCGCCTTGCCCGATTTCGCGGGTTGCGGATTACTTTCGCGTGCAAATCGAGCTTTTCGCTCCATCTGCCGCGACTTTGCACCAGTTCCTCACGGTTGTGCGTCGAGAAGGCCTTTTGAGCAGCTCTTCTTCGGCGATCACTGTGGATGTGGATCCGATCGCTTTGTTGTGAGAACTTCCGGTTTTTCTCACAAAATCCCCGCAAAACCCTGCTTCCACAGCGAAAGCTTTTCGATCTTCATACTGCCCGCGCTCACGCTAGAATGTGGGACTCGAAAGATTCAGCTGACTTTTGCTTTCAGGACGTTCTTCTCTATGGACGGAACACAACCCACGCCCGCAGCAGGCTTTCCGGCACGGCAAACGCCTTCCGTGAATTCCTGGAATGCGGAGTACATCGACCAGCTTTATCAGGTTTGGCTTGAAGATCCGCAGTCTTTGGACGCGGATTGGCAGGCATTTTTCAAAGGATTCGACCTCGGAAACCGCATGGCCGAATCGGGCGCGACTTCGCCGGACGCGAAATCCAATCTTGGAGACAGCGTTGAAGCGGGCGGAAACAAGCAATCACGATTGAGTTCGATGACGAATCGCTATCGAAGTCTTGGACATCGCGCGGCTGATCTTGATCCGCTGGGACTTCGGCAGCCTTCGATTGAAGATCTTCGGCTTCAGAAATTCTCATTCGGGGAAGCTGACCTGGACACGCTTTTTGATCCGGGCACGGTTCCGCTTCCGCGACCTGCGCCACTGCGCGACATTCTGGAACTGCTGCGCGACACGTATTGCAGGACGATCGGCGTGGAATACATGCACGTGCAGGATCCGGAGCGACGGAACTGGCTGCAACAGCGCATGGAAGCTGATCGAAATCATCCGGACTACACCGCTGAGCAGAAGCTTTCGATTCTGCGATCACTGATCGAAGCAGACGGATTCGAGAACTTTCTCGACCGACGATACAAGGGCAAGAAGCGATTCGGACTGGAAGGTGCGGAGACGCTGATTCCGATGCTTCACGAGATCGTGAACCACGGTCCGGATTTCGGCGTGACAGAATTTCTGATCGGCATGGCGCATCGCGGACGGATCAACGTCCTCGTGAACATTCTGCAGAAGACCTACGAGCAGCTCTTCACGGAATTTGAAGAGGCGTGGATTGATGATTTCCTTGAAGGCGGCGGCGACGTGAAATATCACCGCGGCTTTTCAACGGATACTGTCACGCCATCGGGCGAGCGCGTGCATCTTTCGCTGGCTGCGAATCCATCGCACCTGGAGTTCGGACATTCGGTGGTGCTGGGACGAGTCCGCGCGAAACAGCGGCTGCGCAACGACACGGATCGCAAGTCGGTTGTGCCGTTGCTGATTCACGGCGATGCGGCATTTCCGGGACAGGGGATTGTGGCGGAATGCTTCAACATGATGAACCTCGACGGGTACACCGTCGGCGGCGCGATTCACCTGATCATCAATAACCAAGTGGGATTCACAACGAATCCATCGGATCTTTTTTCGGGCCGGTATTGCACGGACATCGCCAAAGTGGTTGAAGCGCCGATTTTCCACATCAACTCGAATGATCCTGAAGCGGCAGTACACATGGCCCGGCTTGCACTTGACTACCGGGAGAAGTTCAAGTGCGACATCGTGCTCGATCTGTGGTCGTACAGAAAATACGGACACAATGAAGGGGATGAGCCCGCATTCACTCAACCGCAGCTCTACGAGCGCATCCGCAATCACAAACCGATCCTCAATCGGTATGTTGAGCAGTTGCTGGAACAGGGTGTCATTACGCAATCGCAATTCGATGAGCTGTACCAGAGCGTCCATAACGAAATGGACCAGGCGCAGACTCGCGCGAAGGAAGCTCCGGTTGATCCGGTGATTGATCCGTTCCGACTTCAGTGGGTCGGGCTGACGGAGAAGTATTCGGATGCGGCGGTGAACACGACAGCGAGCATGGAAGAGCTG
>DASZQE010000387.1:0-1572 GCA_035550175.1 Phycisphaerales bacterium
ATGGAATGAAAGCACGTGAGGGGATGAGAATTGGTTCACACGATCGTCAACTCGGTTTCATCAGGCGTGTTCAAGATGATTTCAGATCGCAGGGATTTTGCGAGCAGAAGCATGATGATGAGCGCGGAGTACAACCTTGAAATTGGCGTGGACAGGGAGGATGTTGTGAGTGCGCCGCGTAAAGCGCAAGGAAGGCTGGCGTGCTTTGTTCGGAACAATGCGCTTTCGCTGGTTGTGATGGCGATTTTTGTTGTGTTGGCGGCGGTGGAGACTGTGATCGGGCATCTGGAGATGAATCACGATCTCGCGGAGCATGGGCGAGCGAGGATTTCGTATTGGGGGTACCTGGGAACCGGGATGTGCTGGGAATCGCTGGCGGAGAACTGGGAGAGCGAGTTTCTGGAGATGGGCGCGTTTGTGTTTTTGTCTTCGTGCCTGTTCCAGTTGGGCTCGCCTGAGTCCAAGGATCCGCGGAAGAAGATGACGGACTATCCGATGCGGGAAGATTCGCCTTGGCCGGCGCGTAAGGGCGGGTGGATACGAGCGGTGTATGCGAGATCGCTGGCGACGGCGTTTGTGATTCTCTTCGTGTTGGCGATGGGGATTCACGCGGTCGCGGGCACGTACGAATACAACCGGCAGCAAGTGCAGCAAGGCGAGCGCGAAGTTTCCACATGGGAGTTCATGGGGACCAGCGCGTTCTGGTTTCAATCGCTGCAGAACTGGCAGAGCGAGTTTCTGGGAGTGGGATCAATGGTGCTTTTGAGCATCTGGCTGCGGCAGCAGGGTTCGCCGGAATCAAAGGATGTTGATGCGCCGCATTGGGCGCATGAGTGATGCAGCGTGCCGGCTAGATACGGGACGCAGACGAAAGAACAGAAGGAATGGAAATGTTCTTGATGAAGAGCGTGTTGTTAGCGACGCTTCCGTTGATGCCGTAGCGGAGCGTGAGGTCTTTGGTGAGGTTGAAGGTGAGCCAACCGGCTGATTTAAAGGCGGCGATCTGGGCGTCAAGGAGGGGCTGAATTTTTGCGGGCTGTTCGTTGATGATTTTGCCGCCGTTCCAGGGTGCGATCCACCCCCAGCCGGCGGGCTTGAGGAGGGAATCGAGGGTGCGGATTTGGGAGGCGACTTCCTCGGGCGAATCGAGCCAGAGGGCGTTGATGGAGAACTTGCAGAAGAGACCGTCGTAATGTGCTGCGCTGTCGGTGGGGTTCCAGTGCTTGAGGTTGGCCTGGGTGACGGAGAAGCCGAGATAGTTGCCGAGCTCGATGACGGCGGGGTCGGAGTCGATGGCTTCTACGATTGCGCCAAGATCGCGGGCGGAGCGAGCGAAGTCATACTGGCCGGGACCGAGCTCGAGGATGTTTTTGCTGGTGAAGTGAGCGGGGGTGAAAAAGTCGGCAAGGAGGTTTTTGATGTCCTGTTCGCCACGCGCGGGCTGGGCGACGTTTTTCTGACGGGCGCGGCTAATGATCTCGACGGCTTTGGGGTCGGTGAGCATGGAGAGAGGATAAAGCAGAAAGCCAAAAAGCCAAAAAGAATAACCACAGAGACACAGAGACACAGAGA
>DASZQE010000388.1:0-2101 GCA_035550175.1 Phycisphaerales bacterium
CGGCGGGGTGAAGTTTGACGGCGCGGTGTACACGACTGTGCATGGACCGCAGCCGACAACCGAAGGCGAAGCTCTGTACACGGCGGGTGATGCGGGTTGGGAGGTGCGCAAGGGTGACAAGCCTGTTGACATGAAAACGGTGTGGAAGGGGTACAAGTTTGAGGATGGCCACGTGGTGTTCATGTATGACCTGAAAGCAGGCGACGCGGTGATCAATGTTGAAGAGCAGCCGGAGGTGACAGCGATCGAGGGCGACAAGGTGACGCTGGAACGCGCGTTTCACGCACACGGAATTCCGAACGGCATGACGGTGCGGCTGAATTTCGGCGAACCGAAAAAGGATTACGTTGAGAAGGTGCAGGTTGCAGGCTCGCCTGATGCAGCGATTTCAGACGGACATGGCGAATCGATGAACGCGATTCAATTGCTGAATGACAAGACTGTCGGTCTGATTATGCACATTCGGATTCCCGATGCAGGCCATGCCAAGAAAGAGGGTGCGTGATGAAGACGATGATGATGAAGTTGCTGGGAATGGCGGTTGCTGTGCTCGCGTTGTGCCAACATTCGTCGGCGCAAAATGATGATGATCCGAACGGCCCGCGTGAACCCGGCGTGGCGATCCGGATGTATCAGATCGACAAGCAGATCAACAAGATGCGCCCGCTGGTGAAGGGGCAGACGCCGAACATCTCGAAGGTGGTGCCGCTGCTGGACCTGAGTGATTCTCGCGATGACTTCAAGCCGATGGAGGAGTTTTTTCTGCTCAACGCCACGGGATTTCTGGACGTTCCTGCAGACGGCAAATACGAATTTGAGTTGACGAGCGATGACGGATCGATTCTGTATCTGAACAATCACGAAGTTGTGAACAATGACTTCGAGCATTCCGCCAAGGCTGTACGCGGAAGCGTGGACCTGAAAAAGGGTCTGGTGCCGCTGGAAGTGAAGTTCTTTCAGGGCGTGGGCAACGCGGTTTTAACGCTGAAGTGGAAGACACCGGGCGCGAAGGATTTTGTCGTAGTGCCGACGAGCGCGCTTTCGTGCCCGGAGGGTGAAGTGCGCGTGACGAGCCCGGGTGTGAAGCAGATCATCACGCCACTGGAGCGCGGCAGACCCGGCGACGGACAGCCGCTGGAGGGCGTGCATCCGAGCTTCACGCTTGCGCAGGCACGGCCGGATTCATTTCATCCGCGCGTCGGCGGGATCGACTGGCTGAGCGATGGGCGGATGGTGCTGTGCCTGTGGGACGCGGATGGCAGCGTGTTCCTGCTCAAGGGCGCGGAAGGCAATGATCCAGAGAAGATTGAAGTGAAGCGCATCGGGGCAGGGCTTGCGGAACCGCTGGGTATCAAGGTGCTGCACCAAGACGGCAAGGATCACATTTACGTGCTGCAGAAGCAGGAACTCACCGAGCTGATTGATCACGACGGCGATGACATCATTGATGAGTACCGGTGCGTGTGCAACGGATGGAACGTGAGCGCGAATTTCCATGAGTTCGCGTTCGGCCTTGTGTACAAGGATGGCTGCTTCTACGGCAACCTGGCGATTGCGATCAATCCGGGCGGGCGCAGCACCAAGCCACAGGTGCAAGAGCGAGGATCCGTGATGCGGATTCATCCGGACGGCAGGTACGAGATCATCGCCAATGGATTGCGTGCGCCGAACGGCATCGGCATCGGCGTGGATGGCGAGATTTTTGTCTCGGACAATCAGGGCGACTGGCTGCCGAGCAGCAAGATCATGCACGTGAAGGAAGGGGCGTTCTACGGACAGGAAGCGGTGCTGGGCGACAAGGCGAAGGGATTGAAGGTGACGCCGCCGGTGGTGTGGCTGCCGCAGGGTGAAATCGGCAACTCGCCGAGCGAGGTCACTGCGATCAACATCGGGCCGTGGAAGGGTCAGATGATTCACAGCGATGTGACGCATGGGGGATTGAAGCGTGTGTTCGCAGAGAAAATTGATGGCGATTACCAAGGCTGCGTGTTCCGCTTCACGCAGGGATTGGAAGCGGGCATCAATCGCGTGCGCTTCGGGCCTGATGGCGCGATCTATGTCGGCGGCATCGGATCAACCGGCGACTGGGGACAGGAAGGCA
>DASZQE010000389.1:0-2848 GCA_035550175.1 Phycisphaerales bacterium
TGGCGAAGGCGGAGCAGTCATTGGGCTTCGGCAAGGAAATGACGGACGCACACGCAGACTGGCAACTGCACTTCTACGGGAACGCAATGCACGCATTCACGAATTACGAAGCCAGGAGCGAAGAGCAGAAGAAGATGGGGATTCAGTATGAGGAGAAGGCGGACCGGCGAAGCTGGGAAGCGATGCAGGATTTTTTCAGAGAGATATTTGTGTAAGAAGGTCGCCAGCGAATCGAATGTTTTGCCGGCGTGCAGGCCCTCACCCCAACCCCTCTCCCGAGGGAGAGGGGCTTTTGTTCCATCCCGGAGTCGGCTTTGGCTTGGGTGGCGGGAGGTTGGGGTTGCGGTCGAGCGCTGCGGTGTTCTGCGGTTTGAAGCCGGTGGCGATGATGTACATTTCGCGCGATTCATTGCGTGAAGCGGTGGGTTTGTAGCCTTTGGCTTCGGTGAAGAGCTTGGCGGTGTCGCGGACGAGGTCCATGTAGGCTTCGCCTTCAAAGACTTTCATCGCGAGCGAGCCGGCGGGCTTGAGAACCTGCGATGCGAGGTTCAGGACCGCGCGGCAGAGGCGAACGGAATTGTGGTGATCTGAGGAGTGATCGCCTGAGGTATTGGGGGCCATGTCAGAAAGGACGACATCGAAGCGGCGCGGATGCGTGGGGAGAATCTGGCCGGGGTGAGCCAGTTCATGGGCGATGGCGAGGAGTTCGCGCGGGTCGATCGTGTTGATGTCGGCGACAAAGCTGTGCGCGGACTTGGTGTTGAAGTTGTGCGTGATGCTTTTGAGGTCAAAGCCGACGACGACGCCTTGCGGCGCGACACGCTGAGCCGCGACCTGCATCCAACTGCCGGGGGCAGCGCCGCAATCAAGCACCCAGTGGCCGGGGCGCAGAAGGCGCTTGCGATCATCGATTTCGATGAGTTTGTAGGCGGAGCGCGCGAGGAAGCCTTCGGATTTGGCTTTGTGGAAGAAGTGGTCGTGAATTTCGCGCAAGAGGATTCACCACAGAGGCACAGAGAGAGGAGGTTTGATGCAGGATTGCAAGAATGACAAGAACGCTGATCAGAAGCACGTATCCCAACGCAAAGATTCTTTGAATCCAAGCATCAACACGCATGCAGGCCCTCACCCCAACCCCTCTCCCGAGGGGAGAGGGGTGATCAGTTGAAGATGAACGTGCCGACGGCGGTGGGGTTGGAGACGACAGCGACGCGGATATCGCCATCGGTGGTTCGAATCGTGATTGAGTTTGTGCCATCGTTGAGAACAGCGTGGAGGGTGTCATCATCGGTGCCGTTGTTGATGATGAGCTTGCCGTATTTCACGATGTGGGTCACGGTTCCGCGGATGGTTTCACAATCGAGAATGCCTTCCGATTCGCCGCGCATGCGGAGGTCGATGGAGCCGTTGTGGTCAATGAGGCTGATGGGTCGGATGAGGGCGTGATTGGTGGCGAGGCGGATGCCGCCGTAGGATGTGCCGACATTGAGCGCCCCTTCGAAGTTGTAGGCTTCAACGTCGCCGTTGGCGGTCTGGATTGAAAGGCCGTCGAGCGAGCCGATGTCGAGGATGACGTGAGCGCGCTGGAAATCGGGTTCGGGGTCGGCGGTGACGGCGGTGACCTTGATCATCTGGCCAAGCTCGCCGGGCACGATTTCAACGTTGGTGGAAATGTTCTGGAGGGAGGCCTTGGCTTCGGTCTTGCGGCCTTTGCCGTGGGTGGCTTCGCGGATGATGCGGACGTGTGCGCCGGTGATGTCCTGATCAGCGTTGACGGTGACATCGCCTGCAAAGGTGGAAATATCCACGGAGACGGGGCCGCTGACATCGACGTTGAAATCCTCGATCTGGAAAGGACCGTTGACGCCGAAGATCTGGCCGGTTTTCATTCCGAGCTTGGTGGTGCAGCCGAGCGGGCCGAATGCGAGGAGAGCCAGAAGCGCAAGCGTCCTGAGCACATGAAGATGGAGCGGCCGGAGATCAAGCATGAGGGAAGATCCTCAGTGAAAAAGATGAGTTGACGAGGATTCTATCGTTCAGCGAGGGGTGACGCGATCATAGAAATAGAGAAGTGAGGGCAAATGTTCTACAGTGCGAGGCGTTTGCGGGGGAGGGATTCATTGGGCGGGGCGCTCTGAAAGGTGATGAACATGCGTGGGATGGTGACAGCCTGTGTGATGATGTTGGGCGTGACGGCAGGCGGTGTGAATGCCGACACGGTGAATGTGCGGATTGATCCGGCGATGCAGGCGACGGTGGGCAAGCAGGTCAGCGGGCGACTGTTGTTGTTCTACATCACGCAGAAGGGGCGGGAGTTTGACCGCCGGCTGCCGATGGACGCACCGAACTTTGAGCATCCGCAGCCGATGGCAGGCGCAGATGTGAGAGAGGCTGCGGTGGACAGCGTGATGGTGATTGACGGGAAGTGCAAAGCGTTTCCGAGCTCGATCGATGATCTGGACGGCGAGGTGCGCGTGCAGGCGTTTCTGGACATGGATCAGAAGGAGCGGAGTTTTGAGGAGGGCGTAGGCAATCTGTTCAGTGACGTGCTCACGGTGACGGTCAAGAAGGGCGTGGAGGATCAGTATGAGCTGGTGCTGAGCAGAGCGATCCCGGAGATGAAACGCCGGACCGACAACCCGCACGTGAAGTGGGTGAGCATGAAGAGCGAGTTGTTGAGCGCGTTCTGCGGACACGATGTGTCCATGAAGGCAGGGGTTGCGCTTCCGAAGCACTATGGCGAGAAGGATTGGCCGAGGAAACAGTGGCCAGCGATGTACGTGATTCCGGGATTCGGCGGGCGGGAGGAATCGGCGTGGACGTACGGCGAGTGGGCGGACTCAAAGGG
>DASZQE010000390.1:0-10420 GCA_035550175.1 Phycisphaerales bacterium
CCCAGGCTCCGCGCTTCACGCAGCGCATTCACTTCCTTGTTCACGTCCACAACGATCAGCGCGCCCGGAATCCGCGTCATCGTGCGGATGCCCGAAAGATTGCGCTCGATTTTCTTCTTCTCCCGCATGATCTGCGAGGTCATCTTCTTGCTGTACGTGTCGATCTGCCCGGTGTTCACCAGTTGCTCAAGCTCGTCCAGCCTGTGCAGCCGCTCGCGGATCGTCCGGAAGTTCGTCAGCGTGCCGCCCAGCCATCGCTCCGTCACGCACGGCATGCCGCAGTCCTTTGAAAACTGCGCAATCGGCGCCTTCGCCTGCCGCTTCGTGCCCACAAAGCACACATCTTTCCCGTCCGCCACGATCTTGCTGATGAACTTCTTCGCCAGCAGCAGACCCTTGATGGTCTCGCGGATGTCGATGATGTGAATCTGATTCTTGACCGAGTGAATGTAGGGGCCCATCTTCGGATTCCACGCGCTGCGGCGCTGGCCGAAGTGAATCCCCGCATCCACCAACTCTTTAACAAGCGAACTCATGACACAACCTTTCGAACAGCAACACCGGCGGTACGAGCAGTGGGGCAGTCGGCATCATGCCGATCGCCTCGTCCGCACAAGGGTGCTTCACTTTGACCCGCCAACGCAGGCCAAAAGCCAGACGTTGAGACAAGACTTCCGGATGCCTGACCCACCGTAGCCGCACCCAGGAGCGCACTCGCAACAGAAGTAGTACGTCCACAGCATCATAACCGCCCCCCTTCACCCCTTCAAGACAGGGGATTTTTGACATGAAGCCATGCAAAAATCGTCGGATTTCAAGGATTTTCTGTCCGGCCCTGCAGGATGAGCGAACCAGGCGCATATCTCCTCAATGAAACCATTGTGGCAGGATCAAATGAAGGAGACTCCAGTGCTTCATGATGTCCCAGATCACCACGTTCAGCAGAAAAATCTCACACGCAGGAAGCGACTCCTCCAGCTTCAAGCCGCGCAATGCCTGTTCACCGCAATGATCGTGTCCGGATCAGTTCACGCCCAGTGCAGGTACGAAGTACGTGTGCCGGCATCTTGGCCTTGTCCGTCATTTCAAGGTGGATCTCGCGATATCAGCGATCATGGAATTATTGCCGGCAACGGGAACTGCGGACTTGGTGTAGGCGGCGCTTTCATCTGGAATCCAAAAACCGACAATGCAGTGCATTTCATCACCCACCCTCCAGGCATCACCGGGATGTCTGTCACAGGAGTAAGCGACTCCGGTGTTGTTGTTGGGTATATGAATGGACCCTCGATCAATGCCACACACGCTTTCAAGTACGTCAACGAGGTTGTAATTGACCTTGGGGTACTGCCCGGTGGTATTCAGAGTGCCGCGATGGCCATCAACAATGATGGAACAATTGTGGGATATGGCGACTCGCCTACTGGGATTCACGCATGTGTTTGGCGGGACGACAAATTGTCGGCAATAGAAATTCCTAGAAGTGTGCCATATTCGGACACAGCAATCGCGTATGGAATCAACAATAATGGAGTAGTTGTTGGCGACGTCGGCACGATTCCACACGGTGAGGCATTCATCTTTGATCATGAAAAACTGACGATCATTTCTTCGACTCCTGAAACAGTGGATGCGCACGCACGCAGGATAAATGACAATGGCATCGTCATCATGCGTGGTACCGTGACCCATGACGGGCAACCTCCGTACTCCACTCGCGGATTCCTTTGGCACAATGGTCAGTTCATGTCAGCAGAAGACATTGCGGCTTGTGGCGAAACCACCACAGATTCGATTTTCATCGGCTTGAATTCGATGGGCGACACTTTGGCATACGCTTCGCCCTGTCCAGCAGTAATTCTGCAGCATTGTCAGCCATTTCACGTCTACGACCTGATCAACTATGACGTCTCCAATCTTCTTGGGTTTAACGATATCAACGATCAGGGCATCCTGATCGGGTCAGTCGTAATTGATAATCAGGGAGAAGTCCCCGCAATTTTTGTCCCTGTCCCTCCAATTCCCGGCGATTTCACATGCGACAATCAAGTGAACATCGATGATCTCACCGAAGTCATCCTGCAGTGGGGCGAACCGAACATGGTTATCGATGTGGACCATAGCGGTGCAGTCGATGCCCCCGATCTGCTTCAGGTGCTGAACAATTGGACCAGCACGAGATAATCAGAAGTCGCCTGCCTTCTTCACTTCCTCAAAACAATGCAGCTTCAGCTGCATGAAACAAGAAACTCTTCAGACGACTTCCTTCACGCTCCTCAACTGTTCCTTGTTACGCGCCGATCACGCTCACATTCTGCTGCCGATTCTTACGAGTACCGTGAAACATCAGAAAAACCCAACGGCACTCGCGGCTTTGCTCCGCACTCGTTATCTTCTTTGTTCTGGGTACTGGATACTGGATTCTGTGTTCTATTCCTCCAGCGCACTCTTGCGCCGAAGGATGTGATGGTAATGTTGCGCGAAACGATGCGCTTCATCGCGGATCGACTGGCAGAGTTTCAATCCCAGATTCTCTCTGCCGAGCTTGATCGGCTCACTGCGCTGCTGCACGTAGATCAATTCTTCCTTCTTCGCCAGCGAAATCACCATCGGCGGCTTCGCCTCAAGCTGCTCAAAAGCCTCGAGTGCAGCGTGCAATTGCCCCAGTCCGCCGTCGATCAGGATCACGTCCGGATACAGCTCCTGTCCAGCGCCTGCGTCTCGGTACCGCCGGCTGACCACTTCGCGGATTGACATGTAATCATCATTGTTCGCGCTCGTGATGCGATACCTGCGATAGCCGTCCTTGAACGGCCGGCCGTCAATGAAACACACTTTGCTGCCGACCGTTTCCCCGCCGCCGAGATGCGCGATGTCGATCGCTTCCATGCAGCGGATCGGATGCTCCATCTCCAGCGTTCGCTGCAGCGAGTTCAGGCCCGCGCTTGGATCGTTCGCGAACACCGTGACTTCCGGCTGCCAGTCATCATCACCATCGAGCTTGCGCTTCTCACGGTCATCGAGTTTCTCGATCGCTTTGATCTGATCGCGCAAATTCGCAGCACGTTCATATTCACGCGATTCAGCCGCTGCATCCATTTCGGTTCGCAACTCGCGCAGCATCACGCTGCGCTTCGAGCCGAGAAACCTAAGAAAGCGTTCAATGTCCTCTCCGTATTCTTCAGGAGAAATTCTGTTCGCGCATGGCGCGGTGCATTGGCCGATCGCGTGCAGAAGACACGGACGAAAATGCGTGTTCTTCGGATTGTCCGGCTCAATGTCAAGATAACACGTGCGATACTTGAACACGCGCTGCAGAAGCTGTACTGCATCGCGCAACGAACTTACGGACGTGAATGGTCCGAACAACCGCGCGCCTTTGAACATTTCATCCGTCGGTTCGCGCGTGATGTACACGCCGGGAAACGGCGCGCGGGTGGTGATGGCGAGATAGGGGTAGGTTTTGTCATCGACCAGGCGAATATTGAAATTCGGACGAATATCTTTGATCAACCTGCTCTCCATGAGCAACGCTTCCCATTCGCCCTCACAGGGGATCACGTCAAAGCTTTCAACAACCTCGAGCATCTGCTGCTTCATGTGGCCCAAGTCCGCGCTCGGCACGAAATAGGAGCTGACGCGATTTCGCAGGTTGCCGGCTTTTCCGACATAGATGACCTGACTTGTCGCGTCTTTCATCAGGTACACGCCCGGTTCCGTGGGGAGCGCGCGGGCCTTTTCAAGCAGGGAATTCAAGCGGTCTGTGGACATGAAAATTGTTGGGAATCAGCGATTTTTTGCGTGACTTGCGCGGAGAAGCGACATCATAGCGCGGGAAGTGTTCGGGATGTTCCCGGATCATTCTCGAAGACTGCGTGTGCGGGCACTTTTAGCCCGGAATGGGTGAAATAGCCGTGGATCGCAGACGTTGGTCTTGTACACTTGAGCACGCGCGTGAACCACAGTGTGTAGTTGTGCTTCATTCGCTGCCCGGAGCGCTGACATGTGGTCAGAATCCGGAAGTTCAAAGTCCTTGCTGAAACCAGGAACTCGGAGGTTTGATCACATGAAGAAACTTATGACACTCGCAGCGCTGGCGTGCATCGCGTTCGCGGTCGGCTGCAACGACACTCAGAAGACCACTTCTCCCGGCGCAATGAGCGATAAGAAGAGCGATTGCTGCACCAGAAGCAGCGCAAGCTGCGACAAAAACGTCAATTCGTCCAATATGGGCGCAGTTGGCGACAAGAAGTGCGACGGCAAGTGCGAAGGCAAATGCCCGGTCACCGGCAAGTCGGCTGACAGCACGAACATGGGCGCGGTCGGCGACAAAAAGTGCTCCGGCACGTGCAGCGGCAGCGGCTCCTGCAGCGGCAAGAGCGGCAACTGAGTTGCTGTATTGAAACATCGCTATCGATCGCGGTTGATTGAAGAATTGATCGAGATCGGTTGAGATCATTGATGTTGACATGAGACAGGTCTGCGCAGACGCGCGGGCCTGTTGTTTTTTGTTGGAGCGATGCAGATCACGAAACGCTGCGGCCTGCGAGCGAGGAAAGGCGGTAGGATGTCCAGCCATGAGCGCGGTGCTGATCAAGGGCGGACGAGTGATCGATCCTGCATCCGGCTTGGATGCGACGGGTGACGTTCTGATCGTTGACGGAGTGATCCGGCAGATCGAGAAGAAAAGCGGGAAAGCGCATCCGGATTCCAAAACGACCGTGCTGGATGCGGAGGGGTGCATCGTGTGTCCGGGATTGATCGACATACACGTGCATCTGCGCGAACCGAGCACGAAACACGCGGAAACGATCGCGAGCGGCGCGGAAGCGGCGATCAACGGGGGATTTTCGACGGTGTGCTGCATGCCGAACACGACGCCGGCGCTCGATAGCGAAATTCTGGTGGAATACATCGCGATGCGTGCGCTGCGGGCGAACATGGCGCGCGTGTTCACAGTGGGCGCGGCGACGGCGGAGCGGAAGGGGCAGAGCCTTGCGCCGATCCTGGCGATGGCGAAAGCGGGTGCTGTGGCGTTCAGCGATGACGGCGACGGCATCGCGGACGCGGGAGTGATGAGCGCTGTCTTACGAACGGTGAAGGCTGCGGGGAAGGTGTTCATGCAGCACTGCCAGGAACCTACGCTGACGCGGGGCGGCGTGATGAACGGCGGGACGCTCGCGACGAAGATGGGACTGGGCGGATGGCCTGCGGTTGCCGAAGAAGTGATGATCGAGCGAGACGTGCGGCTGAACCGAGACATCGGATGCAGGTATCACGTGCAGCATGTTTCAGCAGGCGGATCGGTTGAGATTGTGCGAAGGGCGCAGGCGGACGGCGAGCCGGTGACAGCGGAGGCTGCGCCGCATCATTTGTTACTCACGGAAGATCTGTGCGAGGGATACAACACGCAGGCGAAAGTCAACCCGCCCCTCAGAAGAAAGAGCGATGTTGATCGCCTGAAGAGCGGAATCGCAGAGGGCGTGATCACGGTGCTGGCGACGGATCATGCGCCGCATCCGCTGGAGAGCAAGCAGACGGATTTTGCGAGCGCGGCGTTCGGAATGGCGGGGCTGGAATGCGCGTTGCCGCTCTATGTGCGAGCGCTCGTGGAGGATGGAGTGATCGAGTGGCCGAGGTTGATTGCGCTGATGACACACGAGCCGGCGCGGGTGGCTGGGCTGGAGGAGATGGGCCTTGGGCGGCTGGCGGTGGACGGGCCGGGCGACGTGACGGTGATTGATCCGGAAGAAGAGTGGGTGATTGAGCCGGAGAAGTTCAAGAGCGCGGGGCGGAACACGCCGTTTGCGGGATGGAAGGTGAAGGGGCGTGCGAAGGGGGTGGTGGTGGGCGGCGCAGTGAAGATGTGGAGATAATAAAAAATCGATTGAATGATTCATGAATAAGTAATTGTTGAATTATACACTCATACTGTAATCTAAGATGACATGGATACGTCAATACTTGCATCACACATAAAGTTCTTTGACGAAGCATGCACTCATTGGACGCAGATGTTGTTAGATGCGACACCGATCGTTTTAGGGAGAATTGAAAGAAAACATGTTCCAACTGTACCCGGCGTCTACATTATTCGTAAGAACGGAGAAATCCTATACGTTGGCAAGTCTTCCAACTTGATGAAACGAATCTGTACGCAACATCTTGGTCCACGAAAGCGATCATCTACGCTTCGAAGAAAAGTCTCAAAGCACTTGCAAACTGAAGATGAAGATCGGATTACCGAATGGCTTCGTGATGCCACTATTGGATGGATTGCACTTGGACATCACGGGTTGGCATTAGCAGTCGAAGATTCGGCAATCATGAAATTTAGTCCGCCGTTCAATGGGTATTCCTAGGTTAGACAGAGCATCCTAGATTTGAGTATGTACTTTGTGCAGGTTTTACGCGGCGGATTTAGCGGGGGACATTTCGGTGATGTGGATGCGGTTGCGGCCAGCGTTCTTTGCGGCGTAGAGGGCTTCGTCGGCGACGCGGATCATGGTGGCAGCATCCACGGCGGTGCGATCGGGCGCAAACGCGACGCCAACGGAAATGGTGACGGTGATGTCGAGCTTGTCCTGGGTGAAGGTTGAACAGGCGATGCAGCGGCGGAGATTTTCGCTGATGACGGATGCGGCGTGAGCATCGGGGCAAGTGGAAATGACGACGAGGAATTCCTCGCCGCCGAAACGGCCGATGGCATCGTTGCTGCGGATGGATGCGAGCATGCGACGTGCGACGTGAGAGAGGACTTCATCGCCGATGGGGTGGCCATGCGTATCGTTGATGGACTTGAAGTGATCAATATCCACGACGGCGACGGCGATGCCGGCATTTTTGATGGGAGCGTTGAGGGCGTGATTGAGGGTTTCAGAAATTCCCTCACGGTTCCAGAGTCGGGTGAGGGGATCGATCATAGAACGGCGGCGCTCGACAGCGAGCTGGGCGAGGATGTCAGTGTTGATGGAGGTTGCGACGGACGCGCGGAGTTCGTTTTCTGCGAGAGAAGCGAAATCGCGGAACATGTCGATTTCGTCCTGGGTCATTGTGCGAGGTCTTGTATCGTTGATGCAAAGGACTCCGATGCGTGATCCATCTTCAGCGGTGAGCGGGCAGCCGGCGTAAAAGACGAGCTTGGCGGAACCTGTGACGAAGGGATTATCGTGAAAGCGAGGGTCCACACGAGCATCCGGAATAATCATGAAGCCATCGGGTGAAAGGATCGTGTGACCGCAGAAGGAGACATCACGAGAGGTTTCGCACGTCGTTGTGCCGACGGCGGACTTGAACCATTGGCGACCGGCGTCAACGAGTGAGATGACGGCGATAGGGACATTGAACGCGCGGGCAACGAGGCGAGTGATACGGTCGAATCGCTCTTCGACGGGCGAATCGAGGAGGTTGGTGGAACGGAGCGCGGCGAGGCGAACGGGCTCATCGGGGGTGAGTTGGGGAGGGATCATTGGAGAGTTCTGTTCGACCATGGAAGCAGTTCATGAGTCGCGCAGCGGCGCGATACAGGGGAAATCGGGCAGAACGTCAACGAAGTTTGATGAAGGTGAACAAGGGCGTCGGCACAATCCTGAAGAGGAAATTTGGGATAGATTGACCGGGTTATCGGGCAGGCCTGAGTGAGAGAAGGACCAACCAGGAACTGGCACAGTGATGAGTAAAGCCGGAAGCGAGATTCGAGTGAAGATCAAGGCCGTGCCGGGCGCATCACGGGATGAGATCGTGGGAATGCTCGGTGAGCGATTGAAGGTGCGAGTGAAGGCGCCGCCGGAGGGAGGCAAGGCGAACGAGGCGATCAGGAAGCTGATTGCCGGGGCGCTGGGGATTCACGTTCAGGGAGTGACGATTGAACAAGGGGCCGCGAGCGCGGAGAAAACCGTGGCGATCAGGGGGATCACCAGAAGCCAATACGAGCAACTTTTTCACAAAGACTAAGCGGATCAGGCAGGGCTGGGGAGGACGCCGGTGGTGGGTTCATCGCCGCGCTTGTCGGATTCACGTGATTTTGCAGGCGGAGCGACCGTGGCTGAAGTATTCGCGGCAGCCTGCAGGAGTTCGGAGATGGTGGGCTTGTCGAGGCGTTCGCCGCGCATGATTCGCATGACTTCCTCGCCCTGGAGCGTTTCGTATTTCAAAAGCGCTTCGGCGACAGCGACGACTTTTTCCCAATTCTCAGTGATGAGGCGGTCGGCATCGGCGTATGCGGCATCAATGAGGGACTTGATTTCCTCATCAATGATGCGAGCGGTCTCATCGGAGTAGTCTTTTTCGGGGATGAACATTTCGCGGGAATCTTCGCCGGCGTAATTGACGAAGCCGAGGCGATGGGACATGCCCCACTCAAGAATCATGTGGCGAGCGAAGCGGGTGACCTGCTGAATATCCATTGCGGCGCCGGAGGAGACATCGCTGGTCTTGCGTTCTTCAGCGATGCGTCCGCCGCAAAGGACGCGCATGGTGGCGTTGAGATATTTCGCACCGAGGCCGTAGCGGTCTTTTTCAGGAAGGCTAAACGTTGCGCCACCCATCTGACCGCGCGGAATGATGGTGACCTTGTGGAGCGGGTCGGCATCGGGAAGCAAGGCCTGAACGATGGCGTGGCCAGCTTCGTGGTAGGCGGTGGCGACACGTTCCTGCTCTTCAATGCGACGAGTTTTGTTGGCGCGGCCGAAACGGACTTTGTCACGAGCTTCTTCGAGATCGGAAAGTTCGACGGCAGCCTTGTTAGCGAGGGTGGCGAGAATCGCAGCTTCGTTGATGACTGCGGCGAGATCGGCACCGGAGAACATGGGCGTGCCGCGTGCGATGCGGTCGAGATCGACATCGCGTGCGAGCTTGATTTTCTTGGAGTGGACTTCGAGGATCTGGCGGCGACCGACGAGATCGGGAAGTGGGACGTGAACCGTGCGATCAAAGCGCCCGGGTCGAGTGAGCGCGGGGTCGAGGACATCAGAGCGATTGGTGGCGGCGATGACGATGACCTGATCGTTGGCTTCAAAGCCATCCATCTCCACGAGAATGGCGTTGAGAGTCTGCTCACGCTCATCGTGACCGCCGGTGGTGAAGCCCCCGCCACGGCGACGGCCGACAGCATCGATTTCATCGAGGAAAATGATGCATGGAGAATTATCCTTGGCCTGCTTGAAGAGGTCGCGGACGCGCGAGGCACCGACGCCGACGAACATTTCAACGAAGTCAGAGCCGGAGATGGAGAAGAAGGGAACATCGGCTTCGCCGGCGATGGCTTTGGCGAGGAGTGTTTTTCCGCAGCCGGGATTTCCGACGAGGAGAACGCCGCGCGGGATTCGGCCGCCGAGGCGCTGGAATTTCTTGGGGTTGCGGAGGAACTCGACGATTTCCTTGACCTCATCCTTGGCTTCATCTACGCCTGCAACATCGTTGAAGGTGACGCTGACGGTGTCTTTGCTGGAGAGGCGGTGGCGAGATTTGCCGAAGCTGCCGAGCATTCCGGCGGGGCCGGCGCCGGCGGATCGCATTGAGCGGGAGATGAACGTCCAGATGAGGACGGCGAGAAGGATGAAGGACGCGAAAATGAAGAGAAGCGTCATCCACGTGCTGCCGCCGAGACTGGTGACGAAGGTGACGTGAGCATCATTAAGCTGCTGATAGAACCAGTTGCGGTTGATGGGATCGAGCGTGACGTAGATGAGCGTGCCGGACTTGCTGGCGGGCAGGCCGAGGCTTTCGGACTTGACGACAGCAGTGGCGCGGGTGTCCTCGATGGTGACCACGCGATCACCCGCGCTGTTGGGCATGAGGTTGTTGGCGGTGGGATCGACGAGCAGCAAGAAATTCTGCCAGGAGGGCATGGCGACGCCGCGCGGCGAATTGTTGAGGATGATGAAGGAGCCGATGAGGAAGGCAAGAATGAGCAGCCAGGCAAAGAATCCGCGACCGCCTTTGAGGCCTTGCGGAGATTGACCGGGGCGAGGACGTTGAGAATTCGGAGCCTTTCCATCCTGACGGTCGGAAGAGGGTTCGGAATCCTTGAAGGGAGCTTTTCGTGGGTCTTGCGACATGAGAATTGAAATCAACCAACGAGTCTAAGGCTGATTGGATGATAGGTCGAGGCGAGAGAGCAAATCGAGGGTGAGAAAAAAATCACCAAGGGGCTCGTAGCTCATCGACGACCTCATGGGCCAACTGTTGTACGACGGCAAAACGGCCGAGTTCGACAGGCTCGCTGGAGGGTTGTGAGGGGACAAAGAGGCCATTGCCAGTAAATGATTGACGCTTCACGATGGACTTACCGGAACGAAGGTCTTTCCACTCAAAATCGATCGACACGGTCAGGATGGCCTCTTCAGTCAAACCGGTTTTGCGAGATTTGGAAACCTGGTCGAGCTCAACGGAGCGGATTCGCCCGAGAAGCACGGTATCG
>DASZQE010000391.1:0-4919 GCA_035550175.1 Phycisphaerales bacterium
CGGCTGCTGAAAGTCGTCAACTCGGCGTTCTACGGCCTGCCGCGGCAGATCGGCTCGATCAACCGGGCGATCGTGCTGCTGGGGCTGAACGCGGTGAAGAACATCGCCATCGCCGCCAGCTTGAACAAGCTGTTCCGGGGCGGACAACTCTGCCCCCGCTTTGCCGCACGTGACCTGTGGATTCATTCGATCGGCACGGCCGTCGGCTCCAAGCTGATTTGCGATGAGCTGAAGATGGGCCTTCCTGATGAAGCGTTTCTTGCCGGTCTGATTCATGACATCGGCATCATGGTCGAAATGCAATCCATGCGCGATCAGCTCATCAAGGTCTTTGAAGAAATGAAATTCAACGGCGATTCGATCGCTGAATCAAACTTCCGCGAGATCGAGCAGAACATCACCAAAGTCGATCACTGCATGCTCGGGGCCGGCCTCTGCGAGCAATGGAAGTTCCCCAAGTCTTTCGCATACGTCACGGGATACCATCACAACCCGGAAGAAGCGCCATTGGCGAACCGCAATCTGGTGTGGGTTGTCGCCACTGCCGACCGTCTGGCTGCTCAAAGCAACCTCGGATTCCGCGCAGACCTCATGGGCTACGAAATTCCCGAGCAAGCCCTCGCCGAGCTTCATCTCACATCGGATCAGGTCAAGTCCATGCGAGATCGACTCCCCAAGCTCTACGAGGAAATCGAAGCCACCTTCAGGTGACCAACCGATTCCGCATGGGAATCCTCCTGCCCGCATTTCCGCGTGCAGAGCAGACATTTCATAGCTTTTCGCACGCCGCAATGACTATGATATGGACGAATGTCCGAGATCGTTCGTGTCAATTTTGGTGCGCCCATGCCGCTGTTTCCGCTGCCTGAAGCGGTGCTTCTGCCTCATGCGGTTCAGCCGCTCCAGATCTTTGAACCTCGCTACAGCAAAATGATCAGCGACTGCCTGGACACATCAGGCCAGATCGCCATGGCGACATTCGCATCCGCACATGGCATGCGATGCTGCGCTCCCCCTTCCCACAAGATCCGCCCGGCAGTCTGCATCGGGCACATCGTGAAGCACGAGTCGCTGCCGGATGGTTGCCACAACATCCTGCTTCACGGCCTGTGCCGGGCGCGCATTACGCACACAATCGAGTCTGAAGCAGACAGACCCTATCGCATGGTCAAGCTGTCTCCCATCGAACCGCTTCAGGATGAGCCCCCTGCCCTGCCTCATATCCGCAGCGATTTGAAGTGCATGCTTTCCAACCCGCGACTTCAGCGCATGCAGACCATAAGCACGGTGATGCAATGGGTGAATCGCAAGGATGTTCCCACTCACGCGCTTCTTGAACTGATCGGTTTCGTGCTTGTTCACGACCAGGAAGTCAAGTACCGCCTGCTGGAAGAAGCGGACATCCTTGCCCGAGCGGGAATCATCCGCACGGAAATCCGCCACATTGATGATCTGATTCGCGCTGCGGATCGCCAGGATTACCGCAACTGGCCCAAGGGCATGAGCTGGAACTGACCGCCGCGCACCCCGAATCACACCGTTCGATCAAGCAATCTGTATTGCACAGCTTCAGCAATGTGTGCCGACTGAACCGCTTCCGAGCCTTCCAGATCTGCGATCGTCCGGGCCACGCGCCGCACCTTGTCATAGGCGCGAGCGCTCAACCCCAGTTCACTCATCGCCTGCCCGAGCAAAGTCCGCCCCGGCTCATCCAGCTTGACGCTTGCATCAAGCGCCCGGCCGGAAAGTTCGCTGTTGGTCACGCCGCGATTGCGCACTCGCTGGCGTTCCCGGGCGTCCGTGACTCGTGCGCGCATTGTGGCGCTGTCCGTTCCCTTCTTTGCAGATGTGAGTTGAGAATAGGAAACCGCGGGAACTTCGACATGAATGTCAATCCGGTCAAGCAACGGTCCGGACAATTTCGCCAGATATCGCTCCATGGCTCGACGGCTGAAATCATCCGTCGCCATGTCGCCCTTTGGTGTTGGGTTGAGCGCACCGACAAGCATGAACCGGGCGGGAAACTTCACCGAGCCATGTGAACGCGCGATGGTGACCACGCCATCCTCCATCGGCTGCCGCAGCGTCTCCAGGACATCTCGCGGAAATTCCGCCATTTCATCCAGAAACAGAATGCCGCGATGGGCAAGGCTCACGTCCCCCGGGCGCGGAATAACTCCGCCACCGACGATCGCCGGTGCGGAGGCGGTATGGTGCGGCGTGCGCACCGGCCGTTTGGTCATGACAGGATCCCCATGCGGAATTCTGCCGACGCTCGAATAGATCCGAGTCACCTCCAGCGCTTCTTCGCGGCTGAGCATCGGAAGAATGCCCGGCAGCGCCTTGGCCATCATGGTCTTGCCTGTGCCCGCGGGGCCGATCATCAGAAGATTGTGCGAGCCGGCGGCAGCGATGAGCACGGCACGCTTGGCGGACTCCTGACCGCGCACATCCCCGAAATCAATATTGGCCTCGGCCCGCGCAATCAGCTCCTCCACGCGAATGGGCTGATGCGCCGGAATGTCCTTCGCGCCGTTGAAGAAGCTGACGACATCGCCGAGCGTCTGCACGCCGATGACCTCCACCCCATCTACGACCGCAGCTTCCGGCGCATTGTGTGCCGGCACGATCACCCCTCGAATCTTGAGCGAGCGCGCGAGTAACCCAAGACTGATCACTCCTCGAATCGGTCGGATTCTTCCATCCAGCGCCAACTCTCCCGCAACCAGATATTCATCAATCCTCGGGCGGGGCGTTCCATTGCGACCACTCTCCGGACCAATCGTGCCATCCGCTCGCAGCAGAGCAATTGCGAAAGGCAGGTCATACACCGGACCTTCCTTCCGCACATCCGCCGGCGCCAGGTTGATCGTGATCCGCGTCTGCGGGAATCGATACCCGCTGTTCAGCAACGCTGCCCGAACACGTTCCATGCTTTCGCGCACCGCAATGTCCGGCAGCCCCACCACCGTCTGTTTCGGCAACCCCACAGGACTCAAATCCGCTTCTATCTCGCACGCAACGGCGTCGATCCCCTGCAATACGAAGCTATGCACCCGGCTGATCACGCTTCGATTGTAACGCAGAACTCATGTTTTTCGCAGCCTGTTCGGCATGAAGTGGTCAGGGCTGGCGTCATCTCTACAATCGGGGAATGCCCGCCCCCTTTCAACCCTGTCCCGCCACAGAGTACTTCACCGGTCTTTCACATACCTACGCGGCATATCGCCCGACCTATCCCCTTGAGGCGTTTTCCGCCATGCTTGCAGGACTTTCCCAACCGGTTCATGCAGTGGACGTCGGGTGCGGCACGGGCATCAGCACGCGATTGCTTGCCCATCACGGTGCATCGGTGATCGGCATTGATCCGAACCACGACATGCTCCAGGAAGCTCGCTCAACACCCCTCGAGCAAACTGGCGATCTCAGGAACCTGCCGATGATCACCTATCAATTCGGCACCGCTGATCAAACGGGTCTCCCGGACAATTCAGCCGACCTCGTGCTCTGCGCCCAATCTTTCCACTGGTTCACGCCCGACACGGCGCTGCGCGAGTTTCACCGCATACTCAATCCCCAAGGGCGTCTGGCGCTGATGTGGAACGTGCGCGATGACGCTGATCCGTTCACCAGCGGATATGGCGACGCCGTCCGCACCGCACAATCCGCCGCCCGCACGGCAGGACGAACAGTGCCTGAAGCTCGCTCGGTGGAGATTGATGATTACCCGTATTTCACCGGCATTCACACGCTGAAGTTTCCCTCCAGTCAATCGCTTGATCTTGAAGGCTTGCTCGGACGACTTCAAAGCGCTTCATATTTCCCCCGTGAAGGCCAGCTGCGGACAAAGTTGGAGCAGGATCTTTCAACACTGTTCGCGAATCACCAGCAGAAGAGCCGTGTGCATTTGAAATATCGGTGTGAAGTCACGCTCGCATCCCCGCAGCGTCATGAGGCGTAACACGCCCTGGGTCATTCTCTCGCAGATTCCGGCGTTTTCATTGCGACCAGATCGTCCGCATAACCCCACACAGTCACCTCGACCTCGCGCACACCCCACAGCTCGGCAATCGCATTGGTCGGATAGAGCACATCCAGGCGATTGCCCTTGATCGCTCCGCCGCGATCCAGCACCGGCACGACTCGCTCATTCGCGTATCCCGGCACGCTCACCAGCGAACCGAATGGCAGCACATCCGTGTCCGCAGCAACCATCTCCATGCCGTTGGTCCACACGGTGTACCCGCTGGCGGTGATGCCATCCGCAAACTCGCCGCAGCTTTTTTCATCGGGGCTGTAGGCAGTCACCACCATGTGCAAAGTCTTGACGGGACGAATCACGCGGCCGTCAAACATGATGTCATGGTTCTGAGGCCTCGTGTCTTCCGCACGTTCGGATGATTGTTCCGATTGATCTATTGTCTGCGCAGCAGGGCGCGGAATCTGCGATTGCATGACGAGGGCTCCCGCGGACCGCGCGGCTTCCACAACGTCCTGCCTTTCAATTCGAGTTGCATTGGCCACGGGAGTCAACGCGAGCAGCATCTGCTCGTTTCGGTTGCTCAACGGTAAGGAAATAATCAACACCGCGAACGCACCCGTTCCGACAATTGCAATGCCGACTGCAAGCACGCGGCGATTCGCACGCAATTGCGCTTGCACAGCCTCGGATTTGTAATTCTTGCTCATGCGTCGGTCATCCTTTACCGCCCGCCGCCCTCGACACGTCTTCTGGCGCATCTCCACGCGCCGCATCAGATCACACGCAAGCCCGATCCGATGCTTACCTTGAATATACCACTCAATGCTCTGTCGGCAATGCCGAGAACCGCACGCCTCAGCAGAACGCACCGAATGGAACGCATGGGCTCTGACGTATGAACGCTTTGTCATCCGATGCATCATTTCTACACTGCGCT
>DASZQE010000392.1:0-7777 GCA_035550175.1 Phycisphaerales bacterium
GAAGTGGAGAAAAGCAACTATTCGCCACGAGAGGGAAGCGGCGCTTGCGATCGACAGGATGCCGTGATGGGCGCGGATTGAGCCGTGCCTATCACAGTGGAACGTCTTGAGCGGATATTGCTCAACGGTCCGGACAACGAATCAGGCCCACCATGTGAGGGTCACTCCGGCTTGACCTCTTCCCACTGCTCATCCGTCGAAGGTGGCACACTCGGCCGGACTGATTCCGGTTGCTCCATCGGGGCGATGTTGTTCGGCTCAGGACGCGGGTTGGTCACATGCTCGATGATTCGGTCGCGTGCAGATTTGGCCGGATGCTTGGACTGATCCTTCAGCGGGCCGGTGAGTTCTTCCAGGTATTTTCGTTCATCAGCATTGAAGTTGTCATCGTTGGCTGACGGGTTGTCCACGACGATGGGCGTGATGAACGCAATGATTTCAGTGCGAGTCTTGGTCTTCTCGCGTGACTTGAAGAGCTCACCCAGCAACGGGATGTCGCTCAGTCCTGGAATGCCGTGTGTAGTGTTGGATTCGTCTTCGCGGATGATGCCTGAAAGCACAACCGGCTGGCGATTCCTCACGATGATGCGCGACGTCGTCGTCCGGCGATCCACGATGAATCCGCCGAAGAGCGTCTGGCCGGGCACGATGTTGGACAATTCAAGATTGATGTCCATGTCGATGTCGCGCTCGACGGTGATGCGCGGCCGCACGTTCAATTGCATGCCGACTCGCTTGTACGAAAAGCTCTGGTTCTGACCGCCCTGATCCGTGGTCAGCGAGTTTGAGATGAACGGCACATCCTGTCCGTTGAAGAAGAGAGCTTCCTGATTGTCAGCGGTGAACACGCGCGGACGCTGCAGCACGCGAACATTGTTCTTCTCGTTGATCGCCTGAATCAGCACGTTGATATTCGTTCCCACGTCGAGCGTGGCTGTGTCAAACCAACTGTTGCCGCCGAGGAAATCATCCTTCGACAATTTGATGTCCGCATTGCCCGCAAACGAATTGTCATTGAGCGAAGAGGTCAGATTGTTGCTGCTGACGCGCACGCCCAGCGCGGAATTGTCCGTGAGCTCAATCTGCGCAATCACCGCCTCGATCATGACCTGACGGGCGGGACGATCGTACAGCTCGATGAGGTGCCGCATGGCTTCACGCTGCGATACCGGGCAGACCACCGTCAGAGCGTTCTGGCGGACGATCGGCACGATGCGCACAGTGCCGATGAGCGGCGAAGGGTCGGCGCGGGTCTCATCCTGCCGGCCGCGTTCCCACGGGAACTGCATCGTGTCATTGCTTTGCTGGTTTGTGCCGGTCTGGGGAGATGCTCCCGTTGTTGAGTCCGCGGATTGCGCATCCAGCGTCGGCGCTGTGAGCGTTTCGGCAGGCTTTTCAATCGTCGCACCTGCCCCAGCTTCAGACAGCAGGGCATTAAGTTCTTCCGCCAGGCTGATGGCATTCGCGTGTTTGAGTTCAATGAACAGCGGCAGATACACATCCGAAGGCTGATCGAGCCCTTCAACCACGGAATCCAGCCAATCGAGCGCCTCTTCAGTCTTGCTGAGCACAACAAGCGAGTTGGAATCAGGATAGGCTTCGAGTTGATAGATATTGCCGATCGTTTCGGTCACATTGGCGGCCTGTCCGTTGCCGCCCTGGAACCCGCCACCGGCTCGTCCGCCGCCGGATCTCTGGCCCGAACTGCTGCCTTGCCCGAGCAACGTCTGCAGGGTGTCGCGAATCTTGATGGGGTCGGTGTACAGAAGTTTGTACACCTTTGCAGTGCCCTGGCGTCGCGGCAGGTCAAAATCGTTGCGGATCAACTGCTCGATCTGCGCCACCTTGGGAGGCTCTGCGGACACGGTCACGGAATTCTGCTGCACGTTGACCGTGAGCTTGAGCGGGATCGTCGGACCTGCCGTCGGAATGCCGTTGGGCGCTCCGCCTTGCGGCTGCGGAGGAGTCCGCTGGCCTCGTTGCGTCGTACGGTTTCGCTGCGTGCTGCTCTGGCCGTTTGAAGTGTCTTCAAACAGATCCAGAATGTTGTCTGCAACCTGCTGCGCGTCTGCGTATTGCAGGTGAAACGTTTCGGTCTTGATGTTCACGAAGAAATGATCGAGCACGTCGATTTCCCGCTGAATCGTCTGCGCGAACCCGACTGTGCCGTACACGATGATCTGGTTTGAAGTCGCGTCCGCAGCGACGGTCGCCCATTCCGGAATGTTGTCATCAAGGTGATCCGCAACGCTCTCAGCGTTCGATTCCCGTAATCGGTAGTACTTCACGACAAATGTCGCCGTGTCCGATCGCTTCATGACGTCATCATCCGCAGTAAGCACCGGCAGATTCGGATGCCGCTGCATGTTGGTGATGTCATCGAGAATGATCACGTCATCTCGCTCAATCACTCCCACGCCGTTGAGTCGAAGCGCCTCGAACAACAGATTGAGCGCATATTCCCGGCTCATCGGTTGATCGTTGATCAGCGTGACTTTCTTGTTGCGCAGCGAGTTCAGATTCACGGGCATCACCACCTTGCCCGTGGATTCCATGATGAACTGGATGATGTCCTCATCAACCGGCACGTCCTTGAACCCGATGGCGGTCACATTTCCGCTCAGTGGTTTTCGACCGGGGACCGATGACATGAATTTGTCCGGTGCGGTGGCCGCCATTGCGGCGCCGTTGGTCTTGCTTTCCTGCGTTGTGTCCGCCTGTGGTGAGGTCGGTTGGGCATGGACTTCCGGAGTCTGCGGCGCGGGTCTGCCGGATTGCCGTGCGAAGACCTCCACGTTCGCGGAGAAGCAGATGAGCGCGGTGATTGCAACGACGGGAACCGGACGTGTATGGAACTGATTCACAGCTTCAGCCTTTCACAAGCGGGATGGATGTTCATCGCAATCCGCCATCTCAATTGCACGGGTCAATACGTTCGCGGCAGCCGGCGCCCGGAAACCGGATGTCCAGGCTGCGCCGCAGTCTGAACCTTATCAGATTCGTCATGTTCCCCCTCGTCCTTCGGAGCCGCTTCATCATCCGATTCGCTCTCACCCGGCCCGCTGGCTGCGTGGTCATCATCAGCACTTTCGGATTCATCTCCGTTTGCGGCTGCAGCACGCGACTCCGACGTTGAACCAGCATCCGGCTGCGGTGGAGCTTCTTTCACATCCTGAATCGGCAGATCGGTCGTCGGCCGGGATCTCGTCGTTGTCAGCTTGTCAAGGAACGCCACGGACTTGATGACATCCACATCAAACTCATGTCCCTGGTACTTCACGTGAACGGACCAGGGCGGATTCGTGGCCAGCAGCGTCACCCCATGATTTGTCTCACCGACGTTCAGCACGAACGGCGGATTGTTGGAATCGGGCCGCTTGAAGGGCACCGTTGAGCCGTAGATGCCGATCGGACTGGGCCCGGTGTAATGATCAATGAACGGTTGCGGTTTCGGTTTGTCGTCCGGCTTGGGCTGTGGAGGAGGAGGTGGTGGAGGAACGTAAACCGGTGTCGGCAGCGGTGTGGCGAACGGCGACCGGTTCACGATCGTTGTCACATCCTGCGTCCGCAGAAGCTCATGCTTTTTCTGGGTGATTTCCCGTGCCGCCTGCAGTGAATCGTCCCCCGACCCGCCGACAAACGCTGACTGCACAAGACTTGGAAACTGCACGATTGCATACATACCGACCGCGCCGATGGCGACGACACTGAGCACGAGGGGAGCATTGATCAAATTCCGGAACATCAGGCGGTGCCTCCCGCATTGCTGAGAACCCATGACTCCACCGTCACGCGAACCTTCACTTTCTTGCTCTTGTCACGAAGCAATCGCACCGATGACACGCAGGAAATTTCCGGCCGGTCTTCAAGATCGGAAATGATCTGAATCGCCTGCTCAAGCGTGGCGTCAAACTGCAATTCGCCGGAAATCGCGGTGACAGACTTGCCCGATGAATTGGGAACGGATTTCAGAATGGCGCCCTCATCAGACGTCATGCGTCCCTTGATCGATTGATCATAGTTGACATCAGTGAAGGAATGCTTCGCCAGGACTTCGTTGACAGCTTTGTGCAGCCGTTCCGCGCCGATCTTGTCAAGCTGCGGAAGTTCAATCTCGCCGATCTCGCTCGCCACGCGATCAACCGAATGATATTTCGAAGCGAGCTCGCTGCCGGATTCAAGCTTGCGCGCGTCTTCAACAATCTGATCGCCGCGCATCTTCCAATCCTGGGCCAGTGCGTTGATCGTGCTGTCCCAGATGAAGAACGCCACGAACACGATGGCTGCATACGTCGCCCACTGCATGGCGCGGGACATCGAGGAAATCCGCAGCAGAATGGCATCAACCAGCTTCATCATTGCGAACCCTCCCGGATCGCTCGCTTGCGATCGATCAGCCAGCGGAATTCCTGCCCCAGACGCTTCTTGGTGTCCTCATCAAGATCGGGCCGCTGCTTGGCCTTGGCGACTTTCACAAGCTGAACCTCCACCATTTCCGCGGACATGGCGTTCACTTGCTCTGCGGTGATCGCCTCAGGAATTTCCTGGCCGGATGTGACCGCATCGCCACGATCGCCAAGAGAACCCATTCCGGAGCCTCCGACATTGATACTGGAGCGTCGAGATTCGCGGATGTCGCCCGAGTCATCATCCCCCTGCGTTTCCTCCGAAGCAGGCTCATCGGGAGTACGTAACTCATCCGTATTTCCGACAGCGATCTTGATTTCATCACTCGATTGCGGCTCTTGTGTTGTTGACTGAGTCGGTTTTGGATTGTCCTTCAAACTTGATTTCGCAAGCTGCGCATTGGTCGGTGCCGGCTTGTGATCCACGCGATCCTGTGCGGACCACATTCCGAAGTCACGATCAACCGGATACGTGATGCGCTTGAAGGGGTTGTTCACCTGGCCGTTCATGTCGAATTCGAACACACTGGTGATGTTGCCCGGGCTCCATTTCAAGTTGAGTTTTGTGAACAGATCATCCTTGAGCATGTTGGCTTGCATCTGCTCAACGATTTCTCGCGGAGACTTGCTGCCGTCGGGCCGCGCCGTGCCGGAGAGCACGAACGTCTGGCTGTTTTCCTCCAACCGGATGGAACTCAATTCAACCGACATCGGCGTGTTGTTGGCGATGTCCGCAAGGAGCTTGGTCATCGGCCAGGTGCGCTGCTGCATCACCTGATACAGCCCCAGCTCGCCCGATGTCAGATCGACCGCCTCCACCTGCTTGGACGAATCGCCGAACCGCGCAGTCAGAATCAGCAGACGCATGCCGTTGAAGATCAGCGGACACAGGCCGAGAATCACAAGGCTGATCACAACGGTCACCAGCGCGTATCGCGGTTGCCGCAGCCGATCCGTCACCGTTCCCAGCGCAGAGGGGGTTTCAACAGGCGGCGCATCCAGAAGATGCGTGACGGATTCCAGCGGACCGCTGCGTGCAAGCATTGCGCCGATGCAGATACCATACGTGTTCCACCACGATCGCTGATCAAACGTTTTCTCAATCCGAGAGGCCGCATCCTTCATGGATGCTGGCGAGATCAGCAGCAGGCTCTGGCCGTGAACGGCGTCGAGTTGAGCTCGCACCGCCTGAGCCATCTCCGTGACATATTCAGGCGAATGATTCGCGTTGATGGCTGTTTCCGCCACGCTGCGGATGATGGAATCCCGCCATTCGGACCCGGAACCGTTCTCTTCACGAGTTGATCGAAGGATGACGCCGTTGGGGGATGACAATGCGATGGCGATGGAGCCGTCATTTCCATCAGCCCAGATGAAAGGCTCTTCGGGACGTTGAACACCCATCAGTGCTGCGAGCGCACAAATGTCCGGAACGTATTGCACCGGCACGCTGATCGGCGGAGCGAATCCGGAAGATGATGTCGGCCAACCCACGATGATTCCGCGGCGGTTCATTTCGCCCGGCGATGCGGGAAGCACCCCCAGCCCCAGCCGGTGCGACGGCACCACGCCGAGCAGCGTGGATTCGGCCTGCAGTTGCAGAGCTTCCTGAAGTTGCTGGGGTTCTGAAGGCGGCAGAATCGTGTTCCGGCAGATGACAGCCGAGGACGGCACGATGCACAAGGCTTCCGAGACGGAATATTCACTGAACCAGGCGTCAAGACCTGAGATGTTTGATTCCTGCCATTCTCGCACAGCCAACACAGAGGGCGTTCCCTGTGCTGACGCTTTCCCCTTGGCAATGAGCGCCCGCCACGTCGTGCCGGTCTTGTGCAACACGGCGATCACGGAGCCGTTGGCGGAAGTTGTGTTGGTTCGATTCTTCATGGACGTTGTTCTTACTGCTCTCGATACTCAAGAATCTGCACAGGTATTGTTGAACGATCGACCGTGACAATAATTTCAACTTCCATGCCTGAACCCCATGATCTTCCTCGTGAACTGATCGTGAAGACGTTGCTTTTCGTGCAGAACAGGTCGATCAGGGAACGATAATCCTGATCGGACAAATCACCGATTTTTCGAAAATCTGCAAGGTCGGTGATGCCTGTCGGCTTGGCGTCACGGAGATACAGCAGTTCATCCGCAAGGCTTTCATCCATTCGCCGGAACTCGAAAATCTTGCGAAGCAGGTCCGCTGACACCGTGTTGATGTTGATCTTGCCGAATTGCCGTTCATACAGCGGTTGCGTGGTCAATTCGTTCGTGGCTGCGACGATCTGCTCCGCAGTCAAAGGCGATGTCGCGCCCGCCGAGGAATTCGAACTGCCTTTGCCCGAACTGTTCTGGTTTTGATTCTGGTTCTCGGATTGCGTCTGACTCTGATTCTGATTGTTCGTCTGGCCCGGATTGATCGAAGTTGGCGCGGTTGTCTGTCCGAGTTGCTGAGTGTAAAGCTGGTCGAGTGATGCGCCGGCCGTCTTGAACATGCTGATGATCGCCTCAGCTTGTTTCTGATCGATTTTCAGTCGCTCGGTGAGTTCGTCCGCAGTTGCCTTGGCAACATAGATTCGAGGCTGTCCCGAATCCGTCGCACCGCCTCCGCCGTACGAAAACGCGCTCATGTACCCCTCATAGCCGTACTGCAGTTGCCCATCACGGTTATCCGGTGGCGCAGTGAGGTCGCCATCGTTCTCATTCGGATCAAGACGATTGTTGCCGTTGAAATCTTCGCCTCGCGCATATTCCGGCGCAATGCCTGCAACCATTTCAAGTTCCGTGATGCTCAGCAGATTCCCGTTCCTTGCTTCATAAGGCGGAACGCGGCTCTGATACCAGTCCGATTCCACGCCAAAAGTGCTCACCTGATCGTCCTGATCCATCCAGTCTCGCAGCGCATCAACCTGGTCCGGTGTCACCTCGTCATCAACCATGAGATAGGTTGCACCAAGTCGGTTGATGTTCAGCTTCGATTGCTCATCCATCGGCCCGAGGTAATCTCGTCCGTCCGTCTGATGGCGGATGTCATAGCTCGCATTGAGCGTATCGCCTTGCGCGACCTTCTCCATCTCAAGATAAATCGCTTTCGCATCATCAGGAACGGGACGCTCCGTCATGTCCGTCATCACGGCGATGGTGTCTTCAATTCCCGATCGCGCAGCCCAGCGTGCCTGAATCCGTTCCAGCGATTCTCGCCCAAGCATCGCCTGGCGGAATGAGTGCAATTGCACCGCGCTTGTGACGATCGCTGCGATCGCAATCGCCCACAGCACGATCAGAATGACCAGCCCGCGCGGAGCATGTGCGAGTTTGTGATTCATCACGTCCCACCTCCGGCGCCGGGAGGTTTCCTTGCAGGGCCGCTGTTTCCA
>DASZQE010000393.1:0-2296 GCA_035550175.1 Phycisphaerales bacterium
GGCAGCGATGGCGGCGGGCGATGACTCAAGCGATGCGTATGTCATTCTCGCGGCGGGTCTCAGCGGTGTCGGCAGGCATCAGGAAGCTGCTGACGCTGCGAAGCGTGCCATAGACATTGACCAGAACGGACGTCCCGATCAGAAGAGCACGCACTTGATGCGCGCGTATTTTGATTACGGTTTGGAATTGATGGCGCTCGGCAGGGTGAATGAATCGATTGCTCCGCTGGAGAAAGCCGCAAGCCTTGAGCCTGCGATGGCTGACGTATGGTACAGCCTGGGCAATGCCTACAGAAAACTCCGTCAGCCCGACGCTGCGGTCATGAATTTCCAGAAGGCTGTGCAGGTGAAGCCCGGCCATGCGGAAGCGTGGGTGAATATGGGGATTACGCTGATGGAGGCGGGCCGAACACAGGAGGCGCGCCAGGCACTCGAAAGGGGGCGCGAGTTGGCGAAGCCGGACAGTGAAGCGGACAGACTTGCGAATCGATACCTGCAAAGGTTGTAATCTCAAGAGTCGCAGCGACGTTTGAGCGTTCTCACAGCTTCGGGTAGAGACTTGGCACCGGGAAGAACACCATGCGCAAATGGATGATTCGCATTGTTATGTTTACGCTGATCGGAGCGGTTGTGAATGTGTTGGTGGCGTGGGGTGTCGTTCTGAGCGGGGAAGTGCAGTGGGATGGCCTTGCAAGGCAGGGCCGGATACCTCTGGACTATGGTGATGACGCGAAGCGGATGGTCATCGAGGATTACCTTGCGTTCGTGAGCACTTCTTCGACTGCAATAAAGGTCTGGTCGATACGGTCCACGCATAAGAGTCCGGGCATATCAGTGGACAGCGCCTCCTATCACGGACGCGAAGAAATCGAGGGGAAGCTGCCCGAATGGGCGAGAGCGCGCATTGAATCTCGGCCGGACCAACTGAACGGGGTGATTCCGCGAGAAGAGCGCACATTGGTGGGGCGCGGCTGGCCGTGGATTTCGATGTGGTGTGATTTCTATCAGCCGGTACGGCCGAAATCGTTGCCCGTGGTCTGGCATGGAATTGTCATCGGGCAGCCGAATACGAGCCGGTATCCGGAGCATGTATTGCCGCTGAACCCTGACTTGCGCGGATTTGCAGCGAATACCGCGCTGTACGGCAGCACGGCACTGATATTGTGGACCATCGGGCACTGGGTGCTGGGCATATTTGTTACACGACGAAGAAAACGGATCGGCCGATGTGTGAAATGCGGATATGAGTTGAGGAAATCGGGGGTGGAGCATGAGCGGTGTCCGGAATGCGGGGCAGAAATGAGGAAATGAGGAAGAGTTGCCATGCGCAAATGGATGATTCGCATTGTTATGTTTACGCTGATCGGAGCGGTGGTGAATGTGTTGGTGGCTTTCGGGAGCGTTTTGCTTGAGCACGTAGGCGGAAAGAGCTCAGGCGAAGGCAGGGTGACGCTCGAAGTCAACAGCAACGATTCAAGCAAGGTCATATGGTGGTGCACGTGCAATTTCTGGGATGGACGCACGGCCACTGCCGTAAACAATCTTCAATTTCATACGGCGGAAGGCTGGGGAGGAATCAGCGCCGATAGCAGCGCGCTGCGGGTCGGTCCCGTTGATCGAGGGGGAGCGCTTGAGTGGCTGAAGGAACGCGGGCGGTTCTTTGCACATGAAACAAAAGCGACCAATGGCTCATGGGCATTTGTAGGACGCGGCTGGCCAGTACCGGCACTGTGGTGCGAGATTCACTCAGCGACCGGCACGCCGGTGATTTACGACGGTCTTGAAATCGGATCGGCGAGTTGGCGGGCATGGGCGGAAGATCGGGTTCTGCCGTTGCACCCTGCATGGAGAGGATTTGCGATCAATACGATCGTGTACGGAAATGTTGCGATGGTGGTGTGGATGATCGCGAAAATCGGTCAGCGAATTCAGAGAAAGAAACACGGCCGATGTATCAGTTGCGGATATGAACTGAGAAAATCGAAGGTGAAGCACGACTGTTGTCCGGAGTGCGGAGCGGAAGTGAAGCGGAAAGTTGAAAGGTGAAATGATGAGGAGGATCTGAGAATAGGCCCACCCATTCAATGGGTGGGCTTCGAGGAACTGAAATGGAACGAGATGATTTGCGGCGCCATTCCGGGATTCTGCGCCGGAGGTGCGTAGCGGCCCGGTTCGCGTGAGAAGAGAAGACGGCAGGTTCAATCCTGCCCTACACGCTGAATTGATGAGTTTTTCGGAATCCCTCGCTCGCGCTTCGGGCTATGGGCAGGCGCATTGTGATGAGTATCGTGAGGCG
>DASZQE010000394.1:0-1778 GCA_035550175.1 Phycisphaerales bacterium
CACCACGTCATCCAGCGTGCGAACCTTCACTCGCTCGGTCTTCGGCGGCAAGCCCCATTCTTTCCGTCCGCCCGATGCTTCTCCATGTGAAACGCTGTTCAGCACCGCCTCGCCGCTGTTCATGTCATCAATCTGCAGATCCTCTTCCCCGTTCACGTCGCTCAGCGCCATCTGAAACATCCGCACCTTCGCGTCCAGCTTCCCCAGCGCTACGTTCTGCCTCAGCAACTCGAAATTCTGGCTCATCGGCTCAAACGCCGCCACCATCTTCGCCCCGAACCACTGCGGCAGCACCCGCGCATACAACCCGATGTTCGCACCGATGTCGTACACCACGTCTCCCTCGTGAACCAGCCGGTCAAACACGCCCAGCATCAACCCGTCATCCTGCAGAAATCGTTCCCACAGCAGCCACCGATGGCTCCGCATCCGGATGCGAATTTTCCCCACCTCCGGCTTGTTCAGAGTCACCTCCCGGTCCGGAATCATCCGCACCAGCAGCTTCGCCGTCTTCCGCAGAGCAGGTCGCCGTCTCACCCAACCTGCAAAATCATTCAATGCTCCCATCCCGCGATTCTCCTCGCTCCCCCCTTTCTCCGCAATCCAATTTCTCACTTCGTCATTCCCGCGCAAGCGGGAATCCAGTTCTTGTAGGGCAGGGTTTACCCTGCCGTTCTTCTCGTCATGGAGGGTCAGCTTCGGCGTGTGTGCAGAGTTGGCAAGTGAGGGGGCGACCGAAACCCCACCTTCTATTCTTCATCTTCCTCTCTGCTCTCTCTCCTACAATATTTCCAGCATTCAACCTCGGATCGCCAATGCTCTCTCAAGCCTTTTCCTGTTCTTCTCGATCTCCTCTTCTCCGGGCCTCTGTGTCTCTGTGGTCCATCTTTCTTCTCTTCTTCCCTATTGGCTAATGCCTCTTGCCTAGTGCCTTCTTCCTCCCATGCCCACCTACGTCTACCAACTCCTCAACCCCGACGGCTCCGACTTCACCGGCCCCGACTCCACCTTTGAAGTCATCCAGAAAATGTCCGATCCCGCGCTCACTCATCACCCGCAAACCAAAAAGCCCTGCCGCCGCGTGATCCTCGCCCCCAACGTCGCCGGCGACTGGTCCGACGCCGGCGCCAAGAACAAGCTCTCCGACAAAAACCTCGACCGCCTCGGCTTCACCAAGTACCAGAAGGTCGGCGGAGGAACCTACGAAAAAACTGCAGGCTCCGGCCCCGACACCATCTCCGCGGATTAATGGTGGGACGACCGTCCCGGTCGTCATCGGTTCTTCGTCATTCCTGTAATAGCCGGGCCGCCCTCGGCGCTGTCCGTCCTCTATGAATATGTCCATTCCTAGCTGGCAAGGAATCTGACGTCAGACTATTTCACAAGGATGCGGCCCGACATTCAGTGTGATAATCTACTTTGATCAAGTAGTGCGATTTTCACTTATTCAATTCTGGAGGTCATATGTTGAAAATAACGGATGTGTCTGCTTGCTCTGTGGTGCTGGCTTGCTCACTTTTCGTGGGTTGTGGTCCACAGCTTCAATATCAGGCCTTCTCGCAAATCAAAGCTGATCCAACTCCAACCGCAACTATTTTTCATGGGAATCTTGGATCAATCCCGAACATGACTGAACGAGCCAATTTGCCGCATAGCTCCACAATAGAGCGCATCAGAATGCGAAACGATGCTCTTCATGAGATCACCAAACAAATCGGTTCGCCAGACTACGTTGTATTGGGTGGCATATCAGGAACAGGCAATAATGGCGATTCCAT
>DASZQE010000395.1:0-1545 GCA_035550175.1 Phycisphaerales bacterium
GGCGTACATTCACAAGAATCGGTTGACCGGCGCGGCGAATCTGTTCACTTCGCACAACATCGAAGTGAACTCCTCAGGTGTTGCGAACAGCTCAGGCAATCGCGACGGCGTGCGCTGGTACGAGATCGGCAATCTGGCGACCGCACCAAGCTTGGTGCAATCCGGAACGCTGTTTGATTCAGCGGCGAGCAATCCGCTGAACTACTGGATTCCGTCGACCATGGTTTCAGGACAGGGACACATGGCGATCGGGTGCAGCGTTGCGGGTGCGACGAAGCGATGCGAAGTGGCGGTGGCCGGGCGACTTTCGAGTGACGCACTGGGCACGACGCAAGCGGCGACGATCGCACAGAGCAGCAGCACGAACTACAACGCTGGCGGCGGAAATCCACAGCGGTGGGGCGACTACTCATCGACGTTCGTTGATCCGCAGGACGACATGACGATGTGGACGTTCCAGGAATACTGCAACGCGACGAACTCGTGGGCTGTGCATGTGCGGAAGCTGATTGCTCCGCCGCCGGCGAGCCCGACAAGCACTTCGCCGAGCTCGATGACCCAAGGCCAGAGCAATCTGAACGTCGTGGTGACGGGCACGAGCGCAAGCGGATCGGGATTCTTTGATCCTGACGGGACATTTCCGAATCACATCAGCGCGAGCGTGAGCGGCACGGGCGTGACGGTGAACAGCATCACATTCACCGATCCGACGCATGTGACGCTGAACCTGACCGCGACAGCAGGTGCGACGCTCGGCAACAGGAATATCACGATCACGAACCCGGACGGACAATCTCTGACGGGCACAGCGATCTTCTCGGTCACTCCGGTGGCGGTGCCGACAGGCGCCTGCTGCAACGGCGGAAGCTGCACCGTGGTGACTGCGAGCGCGTGCGCTTCGGGAGGCGGCACGTACCAAGGCGACGGCATGGCGTGCGGTTCATGCCCGCCTGTGTGTGCTGCGGACATTTCGCCGGTCGGCTCGCCTGATGGACAGGTCAACATCGACGACCTGACGCAGATCATCCTCAACTGGGGCACGAACAACGCCAACGCGGACATCAATGACGACGGGATCGTCAACATTGACGATCTGACGGCGGTGATTCTGGCGTGGGGACCGTGCTGAGCCTGAGCGAATTTTGAGTTGCAGATTGAAGCCCGCGGACACGTGTCCGCGGGCTTTATTAGCTCTCCATTTTCCCGCTATTCCCTTTCCACCGGGGTCGTCATTCGACAGGCAGCATTGGGATAACAAACTGAATGAGCAGCGTGAGGCCGACGGCGAGGAGCATCATCGCGAGGATGATCTGAAAGGTCATGATCATGACTTGGCGGAAGTAGTCGCCGAGGTCATAGATTCGCATGGCTTTGTAGGTGATGGAGATGCCCAGCGCGAGCGGAATGATGAGCAGATACCAGTAGATCTGGAAGATGTTGAGCGGATCAATGAAGGGGATGTATGCGAGGGCTTGCATCAGTGCGTGGCGGAGGTCGGCGCGGGAGCGGTGCGGCGACGGTTGACGTGTGTGGGGACGGAAGGCT
>DASZQE010000396.1:0-3487 GCA_035550175.1 Phycisphaerales bacterium
CGCGAAGAATTGATGCACACCAAGGAGGATCTGCGGACCGCGATTCGCCTTGGATATGAAAAAGCCTTCTCAACGATCATTGACTCAAACGTCACCAACCTGATCGCCTGCGTCGTGCTCATTTTCACCGCCACAACCGAAGTCAAGGGCTTCGCCATGACGCTGACCATCGGCATCATCGGCACGCTGTTCACCGCCCTCTTCGTGACCAAGGTGATCTACTCGATCCTGCTTGACCACTTCGGCATGAAGCACATGCCCATGTTGGCCACCACCGTGCCGGCGGTTGCACGAATGCTCGAGCCAAAGCTCGACTGGATCGGCAAGCGATGGATTCTTGCTGCGTTGAGCATCACGCTTGTTTCCGGTTCCTGGGTGCTCATCAGCATTCGCGGCGTGGCGCTCCTCGATACTGAATTCCGTGGCGGTGTGGCTGCAACCATGCGCACCTTGAAATCCGCTGAAGATGCGCACGGCCTGCAGCTCGCACAGAAAGATGTTGAAGACCGCATTCACAAGCTTGGCGATGCCGCAGAACAGAAGATCAAGGGTGGCGAAAACACGCATGACATGCAGGTGCAATCCCTTCTGAGTGATGCTGATGTGCTCACCGTCGGCGAAACCGGCACAGATTCGCAGGGGCGTCTCACCGCTGACGGATTCCAGATCAAAGTTGCTGTGCCTGATGAGCTCGGCAAGGATGCCACCACCAAGAACGTGCTGGTCGATGCCATTGCCGCTGAGTTCAAAGACGATTTGAACATCAAGCCTGCCCTGACGTTTGATGGTGCGGGCTCGACCAGCCATGAGAATTACACATTCCCCATCAACGCCCCGACGCTCGGCAAGGTCATCAATCGCTCAGACGTGACCGAGAGTACGGCAAAATTCCAGGGCGGTGTCGCAGTCGTTCTCAACAACATCTCTCCGCCGATTTCCAGGCAAGACGCTGTGGATCGCATCAAGAAAATGCGCCAGCAGCCGGATTTCAATGATTGCAACGGTCGGGATGTTGAAGTCATCGGAATGGATCAGGGCGCGGATTCCACGCCTGCCAAGCCCACGTACTCCTCAATGGCGATCATGGTGACCGATCCCCAGCTCAATTTCCTGAAGGTCGATTTTGACCGTTGGGATCAGGAACTGGCTTCCCGTGAGTGGGAACTCGTCTCCGAGGCCCTCCATCGCCCCGCCAGTCTCGACCAAGTCAGCGAATTCTCCTCCGCAGTCGCCCAGACGCTGCGTGCAAACGCAATCGTGGCCGTCACGCTCACCTTGCTCGCCATCTTGCTCTACATCTGGGTGCGATTCGGCTCGCTGCGGTATTCCACCGGCGCGATTCTGGCGTTGTTCCACGATTGCTCAATTGCCCTTGGCGCTCTGGCGCTCTCGCAGATCGTCAGTCAGACGGTCATTGGTAAAGCCTTGCTGCTGGAGAGTTTCCAGATCGACCTCGGTGTTGTCGCCGCGATCCTGACGCTCATCGGGTATTCACTCAACGATACAATCGTCGTGCTTGACCGCATTCGTGAAAATCGCGGAAAACGAAGGTTCCCGACCTCGGCAATGGTCAACAAGGCTATCAATGACACTTTCAGCCGAACCTTGCTGACCTCGTTCACGATCATCGTCTCTCTGCTCATCATGTATGTGGAAGGCGGCACGGGAATCCGGGCGTTTTCCTTCTGCATGCTGGTCGGCATGATCGTCGGCACCTACAGCTCCATCGCTATCGCCGCTCCGATTGTCTACAAGGACGAAACGCACCTTGAGCACCTCGGTCACGAGCCCGCACGAAAACCTTGACAAATCCGAACGCCGAAAGCCCGGGCTTGACGATAAGCCTGTTGCGCGGAACAGTATGCGCCGAACCGGTCGGCATTGATGCGGCACCATCCTTGCCTTTCACAGCCGGTTTTCACGGACGACTGCCTGCGGAAAGGACTCCCAATGACCACAACCACCAAGGTTTTGCTGGCTGCTTTTGCATTATTTGTCGGCGTACTCATTGTCTACTACGGCATCATTTCTCCATCCGGCCAGCCTTCACCTGCTTCTGCGACCGTGACCGAAAACGATGCGCAGAAACCCCATGTCTCCGATCATGCCGACTCCCCGAAAGCCGGGGGAAACTCTTTCCTCACCGATTCTGTCAATCAGGCGGTGAACACGCCCCATACGAATGTGCGAACTGACAACAGCGTTGATGCTGGCCCGCTCGGGTCCGTTGCAGGCGATCCGCTCGTGCTGAATGCCGACGATCGATCGACACCGGACACCCGCTCGCTTGTGGCGGATCAGGCTCGAAGCACTCCGCCCACCGCCAACCCCAGCACTCGTGTTTCAATTGATCGCAACAACATTGCCGGAACACCCATCGACCCCGCTGCCGACTCCACGCCGCGAAATCCACCTGTTCGCTCGGCTCAATCGCAGACTCCCGGATCATCGTCCACGTTGTCTCAAGCCAAAACTGAATATGTCGTCAAGTCCGGCGACACGCTTTCATCCATCGCACAGGATTGGTTCGGCGAGCCGCGCAAATGGGTGTTGATTTCCCGTGAGAATCCGCTTGCCGATCCGAATCGCCTGAAGATCGGCCAGAAACTTCGCCTTCCTTCCAAGGATACGCCGCTTGAAGCCGCCGCCAAGCCGATGACAGCGGTTGAAGATTCCAAATCCGCTCGTTCGGATTCAACGGCCACAGCGAGCGCCGGCGGCATTCACACCGTCAAGGCCGGTGATACGCTCAGTTCGATCGCGCGCGCCGCTTACGGCGATGAGTCCAAATGGTATGTCATCTTTGAGGCCAACAAGTCCGCGCTGCATGATGATGCCGATGCTCTCCAGATCGGTATGAAGCTCGTCATCCCCAAGAAGCAGACTTCATGAGCGTCACGCTCGCTCAGTCTCTTCGGCAATTCTGATATTGGCTCTGACGTGATCGATTGACAGCCCGCCGATGACAACGCTGGAAATCCCCTGATTTTCGAGCAGAAATGGAATGGCGTCGGTCGCAGAAAGATGCCCGGACGCCAAGCCTTTCTTGATGAGCACGCCTACCCCGGTGCCTTGCGCTTCTTGAATCACATTCGCGTGCGATTGATCCTCTTTGTTGAACGCTGTCATCAAGATTTGCACTCGCCGCATCGCCATTCGTGCGCCTTCGATGGTCTTTCCGGAAAATCCCACACACTTGATCAGGCCCTTGTCCTTCATCAGATTCAGCACGTTCAGCACATCTGTGTGATTCAGAATCCGTTCATCTTCACCGTTTGAATGCACGAGCACGATGTCCACGTGATCAGCCCGCAGCAATCGCAGGCTCCGCTCGATCGAACTTCGCACGCTCGTTGCGGAATAGTCATATGTGGATTGCCCGTCCTCGAATCGTTCGCCGACCTTTGTGCAGAGAACAAATTCACTTCTGCGATGTCCGATCGCCTTCCCGATCCGCTCCTCGCTTAATCCGTATGCCGGTGCTGTG
>DASZQE010000397.1:0-4257 GCA_035550175.1 Phycisphaerales bacterium
CGACGAGCCCCTCCCGTACGAACTCAGGAAGCACGAACTGTTCCGGTCCGCCAACTTCAACGATCCCGTTCACCGGGTTCTCAACCGCGACTTGTTCCACTGCGGCAGCGACATCGTTCGCAGCCATAGGCTGAATCAATACTGGCGGAAAGTGGACGGCATTGCCGGCCATTGCCCCGTCCGCCAGCGCCTTGACGAATTCGAAGAACTGCGTAGCATGGACGATCGAGTATTGAAGGGAAGACTCCCGGATGAGCGTCTCCTGCACCTGCTTTGCCCTGAAATATGCGCTTGCTTGAAGCCGGTCGGTTCCCACGACGGAAAGTGCGACGTAGTGCCGAACGCCGGCCTTCTGCGCTGCGGCGAGCAAGTTGCGCGTTGACGTCGTGAAGAAATCCATTACGGCCTTCTCTTCAAACGAAGGCGAATTGGAAACGTCGACCAACACAGATGCTCCTTCGAGCACCGCGTCTAATCCCTGTCCCGTCAGAGCGTTTACACCGGTATCCGGCGCCGCTGGCACCGCGTGATAGCCGCGCGCCTTCAGTTTTCCGACCAGCTTTGAGCCGATAAGCCCCGTTCCGCCGATCACCACGATTTTCTTGTCTTTCATACTGAGTCTCCTTTTGGACGTTCTCTCGCGAGAGGACAATGCAAGAGTCTACCCAAATCAAATGGGACCGAAGAACAATCCCGATCCCTCCGAATTCTCAGCCGGTTGCGGGAACGATTCGGACTTTTCGGGGAGTGGCCCAGACGCAATGTCGTGGCTTCGATCGCAGGACTCTTCAGGTGGCGACGAAATGACGTGATCGCTGACATGGAGATGAAACTCGCTACGGTTGGATCTCCACGTGCCTCTACCAGATCCAGCAGGCTGCTGAAAATGTCCTACAGACCGCGTGGCGCGGCCTGCGCGAGAATTTCAGAAGCTTGCTAGGAGGGTATACAAATGAAGACAACGTCCATGGCTCTCGCGATCCTCACAGTCGGCGCGATTGCCGCACAAGAAGCAAATGTCACCCCATTGATTTCGAAAGAACTCAAGGAGAATCCTGGGAAGGAAGCCACCATGATTGTCGTGGACTATCCTCCCGGATCGTCCGATCCAATTCACCGGCACAACGCACATGCCTTCCTATATGTTCTGGAGGGTTCGATCGTGATGCAGCTGAAGGGCGAAAAGCAAGTCACGCTAACTCCCGGCCAAACGTTCTACGAAGGCCCCGACGACGAACACATCGTTGGCAGGAACGCGAGTAGAACGAAGCCGGCTAAATTCGTTGTGTTTCTCATCAAGGACAAAGGTACCCCGGTGCTCGTGCCCACAAAGTAGAAAACGTTGGAGCACGTGACTACTGCTCATGCTATTTCGGAGGTTCTGGATTGGCACCCTTGACGCTTTCACGACATATCATGTTCGGCTTTCGGAAACGATGCCAGCCCGCGATTGCGCCGTCGTTCGCTAAAACGCTAGCGCCGAAGAACTTCCCATTGAATACAAACAATGCGCCAAGCGCCTTCCGGTATGGAGACACGGCTGCAAAGGGTAGTAGCGGAGGCTGTTTCATGACGAACACAACATTAGCTGCTGATCCTGATCAGCAGACGATCAAGAACGTAAGCGCCAACAAGGACTCGCGCCGCGGCAAGCTGGGATCCGAGGAATTGGTCCCTTCTCGCTACGCGGTGAAGGTCGGCGAGATTGATGTCCTCGTGGTCAGCGATGGTGTGCTACCACTCCCCGCCATCACGATGACCCCCAACGCCGAGCCCGCAGATCGCGCGGCGTGGCTACAAGAGATGTTCCTACCCGATACGTTCGATTGGCCGCTGAACGCAGTCGTTGTGCGGAGCGGTGGCCGGACAATACTCATTGATGCCGGTCTCGGTGCGGACCCGGATCTGAACTTGCCTCAGGCCGGGCGGTTCGCCGAGCGACTGGAAGCTGCTGGGATCGATCTCGGGTCGGTTACCGACGTGGTGCTCACTCATATGCACATGGACCATGTTGGCGGACTGATCGTCGAGGGCATGAGGAACCGGTTGCGCCCGGATCTTCAGGTGCACGTGGCGGCAGCCGAGATCGAATTCTGGGCGTCGCCCGATTTTTCCCGGACAGCCATGCCGGACGGATTCCCAGACGCGCTTCGTGCGGCTGCCAGGCGATTCTTGAATCAATACGGTAGTGCGCTGCGGCAGTTCGATGTGGAGTGCGAGGTCGCGCCAGGCGTATCGGTGTGCCGCACCGGAGGCCATACGCCGGGACATAGCGTCGTGCGTGTGTCGTCCGGCGGCAAACGGCTGACCTTCGCCGGCGACGCCGTGTTTCCCGTGAACTTCGAGCACCCCGAATGGCACAACGGCTTTGAACACGATCCGGAGGAGGCAGCCCGCGTTCGCGTCCGCCTCTTGCGGCAGATCGCGCAATCGAGCGAGCTGATGGTGGCTACGCACATGCCATTTCCATCCGTTGGCCATGTGGCTGTAGCTGGCGATGGCTTTCGGTGGGTTCCATCTTTCTGGAACTACTGACCGGTTGTTGACTCAGAGTAAGGCAGACCAGCCGCCGGGGCCGAAACATTGGTCCCGGCGGCGATCCGATCAATCCTCGTGACGAGTTCGACATGGGCACGCTGCCGGCCGGTCGATAACACAGCGCATCTTGGGGTTGCCGAAATATCATCGACTAGAACTCCGTTGGTTTCAGGCGCTTCCGATTCGACTCCACGCCGGCCCAAAGACCTCTCGCCCGGCGGCCATTGGCTCCAATTATGCCCGCAGCGCAACAATCGCCTTTGCCATTTACTCGACAATCCACTACCATATGGTTGTGGATCGATTGAATACAACATTTGCGGCTTTATCTGATCCAACCCGCAGGGCGATGATCGAACGCCTCTCACATGGGCCTGCCTCTGTGAGGGGATTGACGGAACGGTTCGCACTCTCGCAGCAGATGATTTCCAAACACGTTGCCTACCTGGTACGGGCGCGGATTGTGATCAAGACGAAGCGTGGACGGGAGAGTGTGTGCACGCTTCGGCCAGAAGAGATCAAGACAGTCAGCGACTGGGCCAATGATTATCGCCGGCTCTGGGAAGAGCGTTTCGACAAGCTGGAAGTGGTCCTGAATGAAATGAAAAAGGAGGTCAAAGATGACAGGAAGCGCAGCTAACGAGAAGGAGCGGATGGTGATCGCCAGAGTTTTTGACGCCCCCCGCGAATTGGTTTGGAAGGCATGGACAGACCCGAAATATGTCATGCAGTGGTGGGGGCCGAAGGGTTTCACCACGCTGGTCTGCAAGATCGATTTTCGCGTGGGGGGAAAGTTTCGCTACTGCGTGAGAACGCCAGAGGGTCAGGAGTTCTGGAACGCCGGCGAGTACCACGAAATTGTGCAGTACGAGAAGATCGTTTCCTCCATGTACTTTTCCGATTCGGAAGGAAACAAGATTGAGCCCGAACAACTTGGGATCGAGCATGAGGCCATAGAAGGTGCGTACGATGTGACTACCTTCGAGGATCTTGGAAACGGCCAGACGAAGCTCACCTTTATTGGAAATGAACCCATGGAGAGCGCGAAGGAGAGTGGTCAACTCGAGGGTTGGTACGAGATACTCGATAAATTTGCCGCAGTTGTTGCAGAGGCGGCAGCGCGAACTTAAGGCGTTGAAGTCTTGATGATCCGTCGCTGGGACGGATCGACGGTTTCTGAGCTTCTTATTGGCGAGCAGCAAGACCGGCTCTGGCGAATGATGCGCGAGCAATGGCGTAACGTCTGCCATCCGGTCTTGTCGTTGGCCACCCGGAAAATGGCACGCGTTCCTGGCATCGGATCAGACCAAGGGCGGCTAATGATATTTCGGCGGCGTCAGGTTTTTTTCAGAATCGGCTCGCATGATGAGGAAGGGGTGATAGCTCATATGAAACTGATCTGGGTTGCGGCATTTTTGGGCTGCGCCGCTTTTGCGGCGGAGAAGAAGATCCAGTTCGAAGACCTGCCCGCTGCCGTACAGACGGCCGTTAAGGAACAGACTCAAAACGCCACGCTGGTCGGCCTCTCGACCGAGAAGGAAAAAGGGAAAACGGTGTATGAGGTCGAAACGAAGGTCAACGGCAAGAGCCGCGATCTTCTCCTTGACCAGGCGGGCGCCGTGGTCGAAACCGAAGAGGAGGTTGCCATCGAAACGGTTCCGGCTTCGGCGAAAGCAACTCTCCAGAAGCGCGCTACGGGAGGAACCATATCGAAGATCG
>DASZQE010000398.1:0-4454 GCA_035550175.1 Phycisphaerales bacterium
ACCAGATCCGATGAATCAGATTCCTTCACGGAGACGGGTTGTGATGCACTGGGTGCGATTGGCCTGCGGCATTCAAAGAACACTTCCCAGCGACCGTTCACTCGACGGATGTTCGCAGTGGTCGTTCGATCGCTTGAAATCGAATGGATTTCACCCCGTGCGGCTTCAGCGAGATTCGGCGCAGGAGCAAACGGACCGACAAACACGCCTGGCGGTTTCACGATACCCGCGTCGGTCGCCACGGGTATCCGCATGACTGCGGCATTGTCTCCGGTCCCAGTTTTCACGAGCAGAATGCGTCCCAATGCGGCGGCGTCGCGTTCGGCACGTCTGCGAGCTTCGGTCAAATTGTCGGTTTCACGTTCGCCTGTGCTTTCGCCAGCGGCATCATGCGAGAATGGGACGAGCATCGTCACTTGAGCGGCGGCACGTCCATCCACAGTCACTTTTCTGGCATATGTTCCGTCGGGATCGTCTTCCCATTGCAGATCGACTTCGCGCTCACCTTGTCCACGAACAGCCACGTTGACGGTGACGCCATCGGGTAGAACACGATCAATCCATGCCAAGACATCCTGCTGAGCTTGAATCCACTGCTTAACATCCACGATCATTTTCCGCTCATCAATGCGAGAATTCACCATGACGCGCAACAATGCGCCGGTCTGAACCGGGTCCATGATCCACGTCGCCAGCTCATCATGGCCCACGAGTGAATGGCATGAGAGCAGTTCTTTGCAGCGTTTCGCGGTTCCTGGATCGGCTTTTTCCAAACGTGCGAAGCCTGCGCGCCACAGCCCGGCAGCGTGCTCCGCGATCAATCGCCGGGCGACATCATCAGCCGATCCGCCGTCAATCGCTTCGTCCTGTGCGCCGGACATCCAGTCCGCATCACCACGAACGAGCTGCCAGCGCCAGAATTCGAATGGACTTTCGGGGTCGGGCAGATCGTTTTGCCATATTCGCATCGAAGGTTGCGGTCGGGCGGCAAGACCGGCCTCATCGGTCGCAGCGGCATTGTTTCGGGCGTTATTGTTGACATCGTTCTTGGTGTCGCCTGCTTCAACGTTGACGTCATGGATTTCAGCATCTGTTTCGACATGGGTGTTCGGGCCGTCGGGAAGAAACGAAATCCTGACCGTGCCGCCGAACAGTTGCACATCGCCTTTCACATCTTGCGGAAGATCAAAGACCGCGCACGGCCCGAGGCCGTTGCCTGCACCCACACCACCGCTTTCATCGGAAGCTGTCATTGCCCGCACGGTCAGGCTCCGCGCGTCTTGTGTCCAGTGATTGAGAACGTCGGCAGCACGACGCTGATCTTCATGCTGAATCAACACCATGATTCCGTGGAGTTCGAGACCATCAGCACATTTCGCGACCGGAGCTGTCGGCCAGTTTGCGCCAGATCGCTGGGCCCGCAGCGGCACAACAAGCACGCCGCCTTGAACGGCGATCACTTCGGTGACGGCCGGCTGAATGCCTTTGACATCAGCTGCGACACTACGGCACACGAACACGAACTGTGCCGTCAGCAGCATCATCGACATGGCACAGTGAGGAAGTCTGGCTGCGCCGTTGACTTGACGGAGTGAATGTGACAACGAGGATCGAAGGCGAGAAACCATCAGCGAAGCGTTCTTTGTGCATTCATTCGCGCCTGCACTGCGGCGCAAGCGTCAGCGACCGCTGTTTGCAGATCATCATTGACGATGAACAAGTCATACAATCCGCAGGACCGGGCGGTTTCAATTTCACGCTTGGCTTCCGCAAATCGCCGTTGAATCGCCTCTTCAGTGTCGCGCGCACGCGCACGCAAGCGATTGAGCAGGACTTCTTCGCCAGGAGGCAGCACAAATACCATGAAGGCTTCGGGCATGGCCCGCTTCACCTGCTGCGCACCCTGAACGTCGATTTCAAGGATCATCAATTTGCCTTCGGCCAACGCTTTAACGACAGGTTCGCGCGGCGTTCCGTAGCTGTACTTTCCGAACACGCTGGCATGCTCAAGAAAGCGGTCTTCCCGAACCCATTGGGCGAACTGCTCGTCGGTCAAGAAGTAATAGTCGCGACCTTCGACGTCCGCTGCGGTTTTTGGTCGAGTGGTTGCTGACACGCTGAACGTGCCGTTCAGCCGACGCTCCACTTCATGCGTGATCGTGGTTTTCCCCACACCCGATGGCCCGGAAATGACCAAGAGAAGCCCCTTGTGCGGCGTGGATTTGGAGGGAGCGGAATTGACGGATGGCGATGCGGCGGACATGTGGGATGTGTGCAAAGAGGGAGTGGGATTTCCAGCAAGGTACCATGTTGGCGCGTGATTGGCTCGCACAGTTTTGAATGTCCGGACAGACAAATCAGAGGTCTACACGTTCAATCCGCACCTGTGATTTAGTGTCTGGTTTCAATCAGTGTGCTTGTGGATCTTCGGCTTTGCAAATGCCAGACGCTTTGACATGATCCTTACCGCTGAGGGATTGGAATCGATAAGCGTGCAAGTGCGATTGAGACGAGCGGCCGCTTCGCCGGTGGTTCCGGAACCAGCGAAGAAATCGAGCACGCGATCACCGGGATTCGAATGGACGGCGACAATTCGTTTGAGAATGGCGAGCGGTTTCTGAGTGGGATAGCCGGTCTTCTCCCTGCCGGTCGGCGAAACAATCGTGTGCCACCACGTGTCGGTGGGCGTTTTGCCGCGTGCCGCCTTTTCGGGAGTCACGAGACCGGGCGCGAGATAGGGGATTCGATCAATCGCGTCATAGTTGTATGTGTAGCGTTTCGGATCGCGGACATACCAGAGAATGTTGTCGTGCTTGGGAGACCAGCGGCGCGTGGCGCGAGCTCCATAATCGTAGGTCCAGATGATCTCGTTCATGAAACACGCGCGCGAGAAGATGGAATCCAGCAAAACCTTGGCGTAGTGAACTTCGCGGTAATCCAAATGCAGAAAGAATGAGCCCGTCGGCGAGAGAAGCCGAGAGGCCTCTTTGAGTCGAGGCTTGAGAAATGAGAGATAATCGGAGAACGAATCATTAAAAGTGTGCGATGAGAGCTTTGTCGTGCGATAGCGTTGACCTTTGAAGCCTGTGCGGTCAGCGGATGCGGAGGAATCTCGCGTGGTGCGTGTGCGCGTGCGAGACTGTGACTTGCCGGTGTTGAACGGCGGATCGATGTAGATGAGATGGAAAGACCCCGACGGCAGGGTCTTCAGGATCGGGAGATTGTCGCCGAGATGAACGTGAAGCATGGCCAAGCCCAATCAGGATGATCCGCAGCCGGTCATGAGATAGCGTACGGGAAAACGTCGTGTTGGATTCGGATCGCTGCGACTGATCAACGCCTTGCGGGAAGCGTCTTGCAGCACACTATGATTCGGTCATGGATGCGGTTGCAGACATCAATGAGCGATTCTGCCTCAACTGCGGTCATTCGCTCAAGGGACTTTCCAGCACAAAGTGCCCTGAATGCGGACGGGAGTTTGATCCGCACGACGCGCGGACTACGGATGGACGGCGTCGATGGCTGCGGGATCGCACACTTGCACGAGCTGCGCAGTTGGTTGTGTGGGAATTCGGCGTTCTTGCAGTCGTATTTTTCGTGCTCACGCTGATCGGCGTCGATCCGATTTGGGTCTACATCGTCACGGCGACATCATCCATTGTGTGGGTGCCGAGCCTGTTGTACATGGTCGGCGTGATCTTCATGCCGAAGGTTCCGCTGGATTGGCGAGTGAGGATGTGCGGACTCGTGCTTCCAATTCTGATTTTCAGCATGGTGTGGACATACTGGCCGTTTCGGATCACGTTTCAGTTTCATCGAAGTCGGTTGAACGCGATCGCGCAACAGGTTGAAGCGGGTCAGAGTCTCAAGATGCCGTTGCACGTCGGAATGTTCGAAATCCGTAGCGCGACCCAATCGAGTCTTCAGCCAGGCGTTTCGAGATTGGATGTGCGAGGAAGATGGGTGAGCGGCACGACACTTTTTCATTCGCCGGGGAATGTAAACTCGTGGAGATACAACAAGAACTGGGAAATCGACCTTGGCGGAGGCTGGTATTACGGCTACGACGACTGAGCCTGGCGCTGCGTTCTTTCCGCAATACGCCGATTCAAATGGATGATGTCAATGGTTGTCCGAGTGCGGAGTAATTGATGCGCCGGAACTGCCGGACGCTGCATCCGCGGGTGAAGTGATCGGCGTGGAGCCGTTTTCGAGCGGAACCTTGTTGGGGACCACTTCATCGGTGATGACGACTTCGACGCGGGAATTGTTGCGATCATCGGCGCGAGTGGAAGGGAATTGGGAGACACGATCATGATCCGCACAGATCACGAGGCGCAGCTGCCACCAATCGACACCCTTGGCAACAAGAGCCTGAGCGACGGCCATGGAGCGATCCCACGCGAGCTTCATCGATTGCTGGGGACGATTGACAGCCTCGGCGGATGAAGTGT
>DASZQE010000399.1:0-7174 GCA_035550175.1 Phycisphaerales bacterium
CAGATCAACGGCACAAGCGGGTATGAGGAAGCAGCGGGACAGGGACTGATTGCAGGGGTGAACGCAGCGCGGCTGGTGATGGAGAAGAGTGCGGTGCGGCTTGGACGGGAACAGGCATACATCGGGGTGATGATGGATGATCTGGTGACGCGGACGCCGAGGGAACCGTACCGGATGTTCACGAGCCGTGCGGAACATCGATTGCTGCTGCGGGCGGACAATGCGGATGAGCGGTTGACGATGCTGGGCCGCGAGTTGGGGTTGGTGTGCGATGCGAGGTTGCAGGCGTTTGAGCGGAGGATGGAACTTCTGGGCGCGATGCGAGCGCGAATGGAGCGAGTGTTCGTGGAGGGGAAGACAGTTTGGGAAATGGCGCGCAGGCCGGAGACGACCGTTGAGCAGGTGCGCGAGTGGTTGAACGTGAAGGATGCAGCAGACACGGGCATGGTGGAACGGGCGATGACTGAATCGCGGTATGAGGGATACGTGGTGCGGCAGCGAGCGGACATTCGCAGGCAGGCGCAGGCGGAGGAGAAGCGGATACCGACGTGGATTCGGTATGACGAAGTGAGCGGGATGCGCACAGAAGCGAAGGAGACGTTGAAGAAGTTTCAGCCGGCGACGATGGGGCAGGCAGGACGCCTGGCGGGGGTGACGCCTGCGGACATGGCGTTGCTGGCGGTGGTGGTGAAGCGAGGACCCGGCCAAAGGGCCGCACGTGCCACGCACTGATTCAAGCGTTCGATGATCGATCCTTTGATGATCGCAAGTTCGGATTTGAAAGCGAGAGCGAGTGAATTCGGCGCTGCAGATTTTCATGCTCAATCGCGATGCGGGCGATGCGGGCGGCTTCCTCGATCAATTCGATTTCGTTTTCACCTGGTCCGCGCGGCGAACTGTAGTACATGGCAAACGTGCCGAGGACATTGCCCGAAGTGCCAAGAATCGGCTGTGACCAGCACGCAGCAAGCCCGTGCTTGAGCGCGAAATCGCGATAGGCATCCCAACGTGGATCCTTGCTGATGTCCGAGGCGACCGCGAGCTTGCGGGTGAATGCCGCTGAGCCGCACGAACCGGAATTGGGACCGATTTTCGCTCCATCAACCGCCGTCACATATTGCTTGGGCAGGCTGGGACCTGCACCGTGGCGGAGATGAATGCCATCCGCATCAAGCAGAAGGATCGAGCACAACATGCCCGGCTGTCTGCGTTCCACCGCGAGCGTAATGTCCTCAAGAATCTCCTGCAGCAACACATCGACGGCAATTTTTTCGAGAATGGCACTGAAATCCGCGCGGAGATTCTCGGATCGGGTGCGTTCAGTAATGTCGGTGGCGATTCCGCAGATGCCATAGGCCTTGCCGGCCTCACTCAGCAGCGGAAACTTGATGGAGATGTAGTTATGCGGGCCGTCGGGATGCGGAGCGATTTCCTCAACTTCAATTGCGTGCAACTCATTGACAACCTGCTTATCAACTTCGCGGAATGCATCCGCATGCGATTTGGAGAACAAGTCATAGTCGGTCTTGCCCTGAATAGCTTCACGAGTGATGTTGAAGACTTCCTCAAAGCGCTGATTGACGGTGATGTACCGGCCTTCCAAATCCTTGGCGAAGATGAGGGCAGGAGAGTAATCGACAATATCACGCATCCACTGTTCCTGGCGTGAAAGCGATTCGAGCGTGGATTTCAGCAATTCATATGACGCGGAGAGACGTTTGTTGACTTCGTTCAATTCTCGAGTGCGATCTGCAACTCTCTCTTCGAGAAAGCTGCGGGCCTGCATCAACTGGTCTTCGACAGCGCGGCGCTCGATTTCGGCGCCGACACGGACGGAGAAAATGCGGAGCAGATTTTCGGGGTGAAGCGCCGGCTCGATTTCGGCATCATTGACGATGACCATGTCACCAACCCAATGGTTGCCGGAATCAAAGAGCGGAGCCGCAATGAGCGCAGCGACATCAAATTTCATGAATTCAGATATTGCGACGCACACGGGATTATCTGCATCGAGCAAGCGAGCAACTTCACCACGAGTAATCTGGTGCGTGACCTGCAGATCAGCCGGAATTTTCCCGGAGCCCGTGGAAAGAGCCGGGACAGCTGAAAGAAGATGCATTGAACTGCCTCGGATCGTCGCGATGTAACAACCCCGCACGTCCAGCGTCTTGACGAATTGCGAGGTCAGCGTGTCGAAGAATGCCTGGCCTGCGACCGCGCCAACTGCCGCATCGATATTCCGCAATGCCTCCTCGGTCGCGGCATAGCGAGCAGCGTCGGTCCGAAGTTGATCGTACAAATCGATATCAGAAGTTGTGCGCACGGCATCGATCGTGACCAAGCCATGCTCAATTGCAAAGCGTGTGAGCTGCACGCGGTTCGTGAGACCGAGTTTCCGACCGAGTGAGAGGCGATGAGATTCGACTGTCTTGGTGCTGCGATGAATTCGCTGGCTGATTTCGACCGTAGACAGTCCTTGTGCGATCAGACGCAGAATTTCGAGTTCACGAGTGGTCAGCAACTGCTCCAGCTGAGTAGGTGCAGGCGAACTTGGCCTACGATTTGCCATAACAACCCCGAAGAATCAGATAGTCATGGAATACCCCGAATGTGCTACCTCGCACAGCCGGATTAACATTAGTTCATACTATCGACAGATAGACCTTGCTGGGGTTGAATCACCCCGTAAAAGCAGAATACATTTCTTTGTATATTCGCAAACTGTTTGGATAAGCATTTCATTTTCACGGAAATTATTCATCCTGAATGGCGCGATGAGCAGGCGTATCAAGATCATCGAACTGACCATTTCGTGCAGCAAGGATGAAGGCTGTAACCGCAGCGGCCGCCATGACAATCGCAATTGGAAGAACTATGAAAATCACCGACATGCCAGCACCTCGGGGGGTCGAATCGGTGACGGGTTTTCCGATGCCGTAACCGCAGCCTGCCGAACGGAAGATTCTTCGCGGGGATTTACATGGTTCACGAATGTGCGTGAACGGAAGCTCAGCGTGACTACAGAGAGCGAACTGATCGGCATGAGCACTGCTGCGAGCAGAGGATTGATGACCCCCACGATCGCCAGCGTTGCAGCAAGTGCGTTGTATAACAGCGAAACGCACAGATTTCGTCGAATGACCCACATTGTGCGGCGAGACGCAGCAACCAGCTCGACAATACCTGATAATCCGGGCTCGCCGAGATAGACATCCGCAGCAGCAAGAGAGGCTTCGACGCCGCCCTTGACCGCTATGCCAACTGTTGCAGCGGCCAGAGCGGCAGCATCATTTGCACCATCGCCCACCATGATGACGGAATCCTCCGCATGATGTTCGCGAACCATCTGAAGTTTCATCTCAGGTGAGACACCGCCATGGGCTTGCCGGGAATCAACGCCGAGCGAGGAAGCGACTTGTGCCACGAGTTGCGGATGGTCGCCCGAGAGAATACCGACTTTGAAACCGAGACACTTCAATTGATCGATCGCGAATCGAGCGTCGTTGCGAATGGGGTCCCCCACTGCTGCAACCGCCAACGCGACGCGGTCCACAGCAACAATGACCGGAGAAAGGCCCTGCGCAAGTGCCTGGGCGATTGAATCCGTGATTCGAGAATCCATGCGACAATCGCATTCCTCAAGAAATGCCTGAGAGCCAATCGTAAAGGTTCGCTCTTCAAACTCGGCGAAAATGCCTCGCCCGTGAATCTGCCGAATCCGAGCAATATCAAGTGCGGGAATGGATAGATCCGATGGCAATTCGGTCAGGGTCGAAAGACCGGAAGCAATGGCGAGTGCGACCGGATGAGAGGAGTTGCGTTCGATCGCGAGAATCGTGGGTATGAGTTCTGATGGGCCGTCAAACCAAGCCAGACGCATGCGACCTTCGGTCAACGTTCCGGTCTTATCGAGAAAAATTGTTCCTGTGCCCGCCATGGATTGAATGGCATCCGCGCCTTTGATGAGGATGGAGGTGCGGGCGGCGCGACCGATGGCCACCGTCATTGCCAACGGTGTGGCAAGTCCGAGCGCGCAGGGACATGTGACAATCAGCAGCGCGACGGCGTGCGTGATTGCGGACGAAAGGCCCTGTCCGGACCACAACACAAAAGTGAGCAGTGAGAGCAGAAGCATTGCAAGCGTGAACCAGCCTGCAAGGCGATCCGCAAGCCTCACAATCGGAGCTTTACGCCGTGCAGCGTCTTCAACGAGCTTCATGAGCTTTGCAACCCGCGTGTTTTCGCCGCAGGCCAATACCTCTGCTCGAACCACACCCTGCAGGTTGACCGTTCCAGCCGCAACAAGTGAGCTGACGTTGATATCCACAGGCTGCGATTCACCCGAGAGCAGGCTTTCATCCACAGCGGACTGACCGCGCACAATGATGCCATCAACCGGAAAAGATTCGCCCGGACGGACTTCCACAATGTCCTTGAGGCTCAAGCTCTGCACGGCGACTTCTTCGATGTGTTCCGTATCAATCGATCGTGTCACACGGCGTGCGGACGTCGGCGTGAGGACGAACAGAAGTTCGAGCGCATCTGCGGCCCAGCGTTGCTGGCGCTGTTGAAACCAACGACCCGCAAGCAGTGCGAACACGAGCACGGCGAGCGAATCGAAGTAAATCGCGCCGGTGCCGGCGAGCGTGGAGCAAAAGCTCCAGATCCCCCCTGCTGCAAGACCGATGGCAATCGGCACATCCAGATGGACGACTCCTGCTCGCAGCGATTTGAAGGCGGAGATGAAAAATACGCGGCCGGGCCAGGCGAGTGAGACGAGTCCAAGCCCCATGCTGACCCACTGCATGAACGAATGAATGCTCGCATCCATGCCGGAAAAGGCGCCGGCGTACAAGGCGATGGCGAGCAGCATCACGTTCCCCGCGCATGCCCCCGCAACAGCGAGATTGATGAGCTGCTTGCGATCCTGTGTGCGAAGTGCGGCGCGTGCCTGGGCCGAGCGTGCAGGCAACGGCGGATAACCAAGATGATCCAGACCGATCGAAATATCCGAAAGCGCAACCAGTTCCGGCTGCCATGTGATGTTTGCAAGTCCCTTGCGGAGATCCAGTCGCGCTTCCACAACACCCGGCACAACTCGAGGCAATCGCTCCACAAGCCATACGCACGCAGCGCAATGGACATTGGGAAGAAATAGTTCCGCGGATTTCATGCCATGAGCAGCATCACGAACATAGAGCGAGTGAAATGCTGGATCATCGCACTCTCGATACTCGCGAGCAGAAATCTTGGCGGCCCTGGACAAGGCACCGGCGGATTGCTTCACACTGTAATACTTCTGTAAACCATGCTGTTGAATGACCGAGTACACCGTACGGCAACCGGCGCAACAGAATTGCTCGGATTGACCGGCTTCAATGAGGCCGGCAGGAACATCAAGACCGCAGTGCGTGCAGGCGACACGAGCGCGTAGTTCGCCTGTGGTTTTGATCTCGCGTGCAGCAACTTGGACGGATGGAACAAGCATGTGCAGCGGTTATTCGTGTTGGCAACAGGATGGCTTTGCGGATGAAATTGACTCGACAACTGTCGCGGGTTCATCTGAATGCTCGGCATGTGCTGCGAACAGCGTGGCGTCATCACGATGGACAACATCCGCAAGCGCCCAGCGGCCCGACACTGTCCACAGGCCGCACGCCACGAGCACGCACGCAGTGACCAACGGAGCTTTGCGCCCAAGCCAGCCGGAGAGCGATTGAATCCCCGCACCGAGACTGACCATGACCGGGAGTGTTCCGAGCCAGAACACGAACATGCACAATGCGCCAAGCGCCACGCTGCCGGTGCCTGCGGCCGTGATCACGAATGCCCAGAGCCAGCCGCAAGGAAGAAACGCCGTGAGCAAGCCGATGACCAATGCGCGGCGAGAAGCAGGCATCGTGTCGGATACGCGATGCCCCCAGAACACGAGCGACTGAAGGAATTTCGGCGGGTTGATTCGACCTGTTCTCATGCCCGCGCTGCGAAGAAGCAACAAGACGCCGAATGTCGCGACAGTGAAACCGGCGATGACCGTGGCCATCCGCTGCATGCCGATGAGGACGCCGCCAGCATCCAACAGCAAGCCAAGACCACCAGCACAAGCTCCGAAGACGGCGTAGGTCAAAAGTCTTCCACTGTGATACATGATCTGCAGGCGAGTTTTGGATGCTCCCTGTTCCGAGTTCACCGCGATTGCGAGAAATGCTCCGCACATGCCCGCGCAATGCAGGCTTCCGAGAACACTGGCAAGAAAGATGGCGGTTACAAGTGCGATCATCGATGGACCGAATCTGTGGAGGTGACGTGTGCTGGACCGGCGTGATCGCTTGTCGGGTCGATGGCGAAGTGCTTATCGCTGAGTGCGAAATACACCGTGACGCCCACGATGATGAAATTGATGCTGATGAGAGCGAAAATGATGCCGGGAAACATTCGCGGGCGTTTCATGATTGGTTTTCTCGAGTTGGCTGATCGGATTGACGGGATGATTCGTCGGTGAGCCCGTGCGTGTTTCCCGGACCGAGCAGCTTGTACGCGCTGCGCTGAACAAAATCCGGATCACTGCAGAAGATGACCGTGATGTTGCACGCCCCGCGAGTGAATTCTCCGGCGGGAACAATGAGCAGCGCGGGAACAGTGCGGGATTCGCCGGGGCCGAGCGTGAGGGGAAAGTCCTCGGACTGCACTCGAGCGCCTGCGACGCCTTCGGCGGCGATGGCGAAGGTTCGCGGATTGTCCTGACGGTTGATGAGGTGGATGCGGACCTGATTGCCGATTTCCCCTTGCTGCATTTCGACGAACGGAGCGCCAAGGCCACGAAGAAGCGTAATGCGTGCCGGTCCGCGGTTGATGAGCACCAGCGTGAACGCGGTTGACAAGGCGAGCAGGAGCGTGGCGTAGATGAACACGCGCGGCCGCAGAATGTGCTTGCGTTCGCCGGTCATCGCGGCCTGCGAGCTGTAGCGAATGAGTCCTCGCGGGCGCTTGAGGCGAGTCATCACTTCATCGCAGGCATCGATGCATTGCGCGCACCCGATGCACTCCATCTGCAGGCCGTCACGAATGTCAATGCCGGTCGGACACGTGGTGACGCAGAGGTGGCAATCCACACAGTCGCCATGCGCTTCTTCGCTGCCGGCAGCGATCGGAAGACTGAGATTTTTGGCGGACT
>DASZQE010000400.1:0-2621 GCA_035550175.1 Phycisphaerales bacterium
GCAGGTCTTCGGCGCGGTTCCGATTCCCTTCGCTCGGGTCCAGCGGGAAGTCCTCGCACTCACCACGCCGCTCCAAGGCAAGGTCCGCACGCTCGAAAATCTCCTCGTCGAGGTTGCCGTGCATCGTGAGGAAAAGAAATGCATCGTCTTCACCAACGGCTGCTTTGATGTGCTTCACGCAGGCCACGTGCAATATCTTCGTGAAGCCAAGGCGCTCGGCGATGTGCTCATCGTCGCCATAAACGCCGACGCGGAAGTTCGCCGTCAGAAAGGCGAAGGTCGGCCCATTCACACTGCAGCGGACCGCCTTGAAGTCCTCTCTGAACTCCAGTGCGTGGACTATTTGCTGGTGTTTGAGGAACCCACCGTCGAAAACCTGCTGCGCGAGATCGTGCCTGACAAGTATGTCAAAGGCGGCGATTATTCGCCCCAGCAGGTGAACGAATATCCGGTGGTGCGCGAACTCGGAATCGAAATGTGTATCGTCAGCCACAAACCCGGCCACAGCTCCCGAACCATCGTGCAGAAGATAAAAGAAAACACTGAGACGAAGCCGGTGGATGTGATGGCGACTTCAAGACGCACGCAGCGAGCTTAATTCACAAATTTCACATTCAGCGAAATCTTGGTGCCTGCAAGAGCCTTGGAAACCGGGCAGCTTGCCTTCGCCGTCTGCGCGTGTTTCTCAAATCCCGCCGCATCAAGCCCGGGCACCGACCCTTCCAGTTCAAGCTCAATCTTCGGGATCGCAAAACCCGGTCCATCCTTCTCAAGATACACCTTTGCTGTGGTCTGAAGACGCTTGGCGGTATGGCCCGCCGCGCCCAGCAGTGCCGAAAGCTGCATCGTGAAGCAGCCCGCATGCGCAGCGCCGATCAGTTCTTCCGGATTCGTCCCCTTGCCGTCACCGGTGCGGGCGCGGAAATCATACGGCGCATCAAGCGTGCCGCTCTGTACTTTGATGTGTCCCTTGCCTTCGGTCAGGTTGCCGGTCCATTCTGCGGAAGCGGTTCGTGCAGGCATGATTCATCCTTTCGTTCTGAGTATTCTGAATCTGCGATTCTAACCGTGACCAACCACCAGTGCGTTCACCGGCTCGTTCACACCGCTCACTCCATACCCACCAGTTGCAGTTGCAGCGTCTTCACGTTGTTCGTCGGGTCCACGTCCTGCCGCGAAAGGCCGATCATTTTTCCATCCGCCGCCGAATAAATGTAGCTCGACTTGAACACCTGGTTGCCCATCGCGATGACTACGACCGGCCTGCCCGCGTTGTCTTGGCCGACGTAATCCACGCCGACTTTCACACCTGTCGTCGGGTCCGTGTCAAACTTCGTGCCCTGCTTGAGCGTCTTGAGCACATCCGGGTTGATCCACAATCCGCCGATCGAGCCCGGCCCGCACGCCGCAAGCTGGCTCGGCGTGGTCTGCGCCTGCTGATTCGGAGCCTGCTGAGTCACGCTCATGTCATACGTGATAAACGTCTTGCCCACGTACTTCGTCGTGAAATCAATCGACTGGCGAATCGACCAGTTCGGCAGGTTGGTGTACGCAGGTCCCGCAAACGTCGTCGCGCCCTCGAACCGCGCTTTCTTCATCGTCTTCGCCCAATCCGGCGGAGTTTCGTTCCTCCACGGAAATTCAAGCGTCCGCGCCGAAATGAACCGCATGATCGAAAGCGACTGGCTCGCGTTGGGTGTCTGGCTGAATTGATCACCCACCTGCTTGAACGCCGCTTCGTTCGTGGATTTCACCTGACTTGTGAATGTGAGCTGTACGCCCGACGCGAGGTCATACGCTTGGCTCTGCCGATGATCCGCGCTGTTGGCGGTGACAAAATGCACTACTTCATAGTTGTTTCCATTGTCGTGATGCATGTTGTAGCGCATCACTTCCACGCCGTTGGATGTCGGTCCGTGAATCTGCTCAAGCAGTTTGGGATGAAGAAAGAAATCGCATCCCGAAGGATGGCTGAATGCGGTCTGCATGCTCAGCGGAGTCTGCGAGCCCACGCCGTTGAAGCCAAGGTGGTACCCAATGTTCGCAATCACCACCACGCCAGGTTCCGCTGCAATCACGTCCGCAAACGAATACCACGAGTTGCCCGTCGGCGTGCCGACAGTGTCCCCCTGCCGGAAATGCTTCCCGTTTGAATCCACAAACGGCCCGTTGGGGTCTTCCACCATCTTGAACGCGCCCGCTGCGTCATTCACTGTCCCCATACCGCAGAGATACGCAATGCGCGTTCCCGGCACGATCCACTCCGGCGTCTCCACCTCCGTTGCACCGGGAATGTTCGCTACAAACGGGTGCATCGGCACCTGCAGTCGGCCAGTCTCACCCTGTGGTTGTGCGTGCTGTTGCATCGGCGGACCCGAAGCTGGCGGCGGCACAGGTCGCCCCAGCGCCTGATCTGCGAAAATCCCGATTGCCGACGCCACCAATCCAGTCAAACACGCTGCGTGTGCTCTTCGCATTTCAACTCCCTGATGAATAGTCAAGCGTGTCCAGAGCCGCTCGGACCCTCTGCCGATCAGCATAGCAGGTCGCTCAATCGTGAAATACCTTACACGACGGTGAGCCGGAGATTCATCACAGGCGCAGTCGATCGTTTCATGCCA
>DASZQE010000401.1:0-6331 GCA_035550175.1 Phycisphaerales bacterium
AGCAATGTGATTGACGTTGTGATCGCTGCACTGCGTCGGAAGACCGATCATGGCTTCTCACCCCAACTCATTCACACCGTGATCGGCGCTGGATACCGGTTCGGGGTGATGGAAGAAACGGGGCAAGAGCTGAATTCGCACCCGACGAGTAATTCGCCCAATGAATCTCCGCAAACAGATGAACACACGAGCAACACTTCATTGATGCAATGAGAGCATTCTCATGAGCTTGTCAGTTCCTGCTCATAAATGACAAGTAGTGTCTGATTGGTTGAAGACTGGTCCGCAGGAGAGAGACATACTCCCTGCTCGGCTGTCTCATCAAGGAATTATCAATCGTGATCATCGAACGAAGGAGTACAACAATGGCACAATCAAACACATCAGCAATGGCACCCAAGAAACAAGAAGAGTCTCGCACTTCAATTCATGACATTAAGAATGATGTCGTTCAGTTGAAAGAGGATGTGGTTGCATATGGATCGGACTCTGCCCATCAGGCGATGGACGCAGTGAGAGCCGGCGCAAACCAGGCGATTGACAAGGGCAAGCAGGCTGCTGAGATGGCAAAAGATGCTCAGGCGAAGATGCGTGACTACATCTCTGAGCACCCGACAGCATCTGTGTTGATTGCAGTGGGAGTGGGCGCAATCTTAGCTCGAATGCTGCTCAAGTGATGAGCCTCTGCGGGGTGGATGCATGATGAACTGGCTGACAGACATCTTGAAGAGCGGCACGGATGTGCTTGAACTGTACATTGCGCTCGCGATGAAGCGCGCTCGCCAGGCGGGAATCCTCTTGGTGGCTCTCGTTGCGGCGGGCGTGGTCAGCGGAGTGGCAATGTGCGGGTTTCTTGCAGGCATCACTATATTCTTGGAGCGTGTTGTCGGAACACCGACGGCGCTGTTGATCGTTTCATGTGTGGTGCTGTTGGCATTGTGTATCGCCTGCGTGTTGACGTTGCGCAAGAGCACCCAAATGATCAAGCGCCTTGAATCTCGGGTGATGGCCGCGCGCAGGCGCATGGATGATCTGTTGACACCTGACTCGAATATGAGCACCACGAGTTCAGGTGCCGAAACCATTCTTGATGCGATCCGAAACGCTGCAGCGAATCCCGGATTGGTCTTATCAGCGGGTTTTGCCCTATTGAGCATTCTGGGTGTGGCACGCACCCTGCGGCTGGTGAAAGCGGGGTCGCTTTTCGCAAGCGCAGGTTCAGCCGCAGTGAAATTCGCGTCTTCATTTCCAAGCGCCAAGATCAGTGATTGGTTGCACAAAAAATGACAAGTAGCTCAATAAAGCAAATGATCACGTTCATGTGATCGCTGTTTTTTCATGCACATATCAGCGGGTGCTCATGCGGGTTCGGAATATTGAATCCATTGGAGGATCATGCACAAAGGACTTTGTGCTCCGGCATGCCTCATAAACCCATCGCACCAATGGTGCTTAGCCAATGAAAAGGAATAATCATGAAATCGTCAAAACTTAAGATGTTCTGTCTCTTGCCGACGACAACGATGCTGATTGTGACAATCGCTTCAGCGCAGAACAGCAATCCGAACAATCCGTCCAAAAATCCGAATTCAAGTCAGGATCATCGTCAAAATCAGAACGATAATTACAATGACAACCATGCAGATGCATCGCATGGCACGCATTCCACTCGATCCATGTCTGCGCCTGTGCTGATTCCCGGAGACGCCGCCAAGGATATGAACGTGGTCGATCAAGCCGGCGTGAAGATCGGGGAGATTGAGGATCTCTTGATCGGCGCACGAGCGAACCGCGTCGAATATGTCGTTATGGAAGTCAAGAGCGGCAGTTGGAACAGCCCATCGATTGTCGTTCCATACAGCGCGTTTGATTGGAACAATCAGCAGCAACATCCTTCGCTGAATATGACGATGGATCAGCTGAAAAATGCGCCGAAGTTCGACTCCGACAAATGGTCAACGCTGTTGGAAGACCAGCCTCGGCAGCACTTGTTCAACTACTATCATGTGGATGATACCAACTGGCGCCGGCATGCGGATGGTTGGACGAACACCGATGCAACTGCAGGCAACACTCAGAACGGAGGCTCAACAGCGACCGGCGTTGGAAACGATGCAAGCCGAACAACCGACACATCGACGAAAAATTCCGATAAAGAGCGTCCGAATCGAACCTCGCTGATCCGCTGGAGTGACATTGACAATCACGACCTGATGACCAATGACGCGCAAAAGCTTGGCACGGTTGATGACGTGATCTTCGATTGCACAAGCGGACGTGTCTCGTTGGCCGTGGTGTCATTCGGTGGTTTCCTGGGAATGGGTGACACCGAAGTCACGATGCCTTGGAATGACATTCGCATCAATCCGGAAAATCATTTGTATGCCGTCAATGTAGATCCGGAGACATTGAAATCTGCGCCGAAATACGAGGCGAAGAACTGGAAGTCGCTGCGTGAGGGTGATTACTACTCACGAGTCTTCAACCACTATGGCATGGATACGACCTGGCTGAACGAAGGCGATGGCATGGATGCTGATCGCATGTCGGGAACTCGTAACTCGAATGGCCATACCAACCGAACGCCTGATTCGACAGGAGCCATGAAGCAATTCAGTGCTCAAGGAACAATCTCCGATGTGACTCCGTCCGCCGGCGGGAACATCCCAAGCGAGACGATCATCAGTTTCAAGACAGACGAAGGCAAATCGGTGATGGTGCTTCTCGGATCCCAGACCAATCTGGATAAGCAAGGCGTAGTGCTGACCAATGGCACTCGTTGCACGATTTCAGGGTCGTGGATTGAACAATCTGGCAAGCAATTCGTTCGTGCCACAAGCATCACCACCGATGAAGGAAAAGTGGTTCCACTGCATAACAATTAATTCCGGAAAACGTGATTGATCGTCGTTCGGCGGCTGGCCCGAGACCTGTTTGAGGTTACGGGCAAGCCGCCGGCTTTGCTTGGGCGTCTGAAAGATGCCGAAATGGATTTATCACACCGGCGAATTCTCCCACTCGCACTGCATCATTTCGCTCATGGTTCCCCCTGGCTGACGGAGTGGGTCAGACAGCCTGACGCTGAATCATCTTCGCAGTAAGCATTCGGCTCTCGAATTCGTCCGGTCGAAGCCGTCGATGCAAATCGCTCAAGGCGTCTGTTTCAATCTGACGAACGCGCTCACGGGTCAATCCGATCTGACGACCGATTTCCTTGAGCGTGAGAGGTGGACGCCCCTCGAATCCAAATCGCATACGAAGAACCCGAGCCTTCCTTGCGTCCAATGAATCAAGCATTTCCTTCAAGGCAACTCGTTCGTCATTTTCTTCAACCTGCAGATGCGGGTTGTGCCCCTGTTCATCTGCGATTCGCTCCGTGATCTCAGAGCGATCTTCATCTGATATCCCTGCCGTCTGTGTGAACTCGATTGATCGCACTGCAACAGTGACCACTCGCAACGGCAACCCCAGTTCGTCAGCAAGCTCTTGAATTGTCGGCTTGCACCCGCTTCGTTCACGCATGCGCCGTGATGTGACGCGACACTTGCTCATCACGTCGCGCATGTACCACGGAATTCGAACGTTGTCGATCAAGTCATCCAGCTTGCGCCCAAGCGCCTGTTTGATCCACCACGCCGCGTACGTGCTGAACCGCGTCCCCTGTGCAGGATCGAATTTGTCCACTGCACGAATCAGACCGATATTGCCTTCCTCCACGATGTCTTCCAGCGTGAGGCCGTGACGAACATACCGTTTGCCGATGCACACCACGAGACGCAGATTGGCTTCGATCAGGCGGCGACGCGCCATTTCATCACGATCATTGATGATGCGCCAACCGAGTTCACGCTCCTCTTCTGCCGTCAAAAGTGGTTCATGTCCGATGGTGCGAAGATACTTCTCGAGGTTGCTGTCGGAGATCATGGCAAGGATTGTGCGCTCGCCAGGCATCTGCGGAATGAACGCATGGTGAAAAAGAACTCATCTTGACACCTCACGTCAGCATGTGCCCAAAGACAATATGATCGAATATTAATCGGCTCACGTCTCATTTCGATCTCAACTTGTTTGCTTGAATCGTCTAGGATTATGTGTACGGATTCGGCCACCAGGAGATTGTTGTTGCCATGACTTCGCGCATGGAGCCGCAGGCTGCTCCAAGCATTACTCGAATCTTGCCGATCGCTGTGGGCGGACTTGCTGCCTTGCAGGGAGGAATCACTCTCTGTCTGTGGCTCACCGGCTACATCGGTCAGCTATCAGCACAAGGCTTCATCACTCCAAAAACCAATATGGCCCTTTGCCAGATGTTGACTGGATTGGGACTGGTTTTCCTGTTCAATCATCCGAAGAAAACCGGCTCGAGAATCTGGATTGGCATAACGCTGGCAGCGATCGTGACGATCATCGCTGGCCTCACCCTGATTCAGCACATTGCTCGGGTGAACCTCGGCATAGATGAATTGCTCGCCAAGGAAGTCGATGATGCCGTCGGAACCAATAGCCCGAACCGCATGGGTCTTCCCGGCTCGAGTAGTCTTTTCTTGTTGGGAATCGCATTGCTGTTGCATGTCTTGCGTCCGAGCCGACTGGTTCCGTGGATGGCCCTGGGCGTGCTTGTCATCAATCTGATCCCCGCAGTCGGGTTCATACTCGGATCCGCAGAACTCTATACGGGATATACCACAGGGACCGCCTGGCCGACCGTCCTGATTCTCTCTTTGTGCGCTGTGGGATTGATTGCAGCGACGCCAGAATTTGACCCGATGGCGCTGATGCTGCGGGATGATGCCGGCGGACGAATGATGCGAGCAATGCTGCTCCCGGCGATACTGATCCCCATCCTGCTCGGCTTGTTCCGGGCTCTGGCGGGTACTCTGTTTGGCTTGCCAGTCGATGCGGTTCGCGGCATTCCCATCATCGGAATGTGCATCGTGCTCTGCGCTTTGGTCTGGCGCAGCGCTCGAAGGTTCAGCATGTTTGAAGCCGAGCAACGCTCCACTCAAACGGAGCTGCGAGGCACTGAATTGCGCTTTGCCAAATTCATGCGCAATCTCCCCGGATTGGCCTGGATCAAGGATTCCAAAGGCCGTTACGTGTTCGTCAATGACGCTGCGGAGAAGGCTTTCGGAAGAACTCGCAACGACCTGTATAACCGAGGCGACGAGGACCTGTTCCCGGTTGAAACCGCCGAACGGTTTCGGCAGAACGATCGACACGCTATGGAGAGCGGGTCTGGAGTGCAGGTCGTTGAAACGATGTTTCAAAATGACCGCACTCACTACTCCCTCGTCAACAAGTTTCCCATTCACGACGCCGAGGGAAATGTCAGCTTCATCGGCGGAATTGCTATCGACATTACAGATCGCGTTGAGGCTGAACGCGACGTCCAGGAAATGGCTCAAAAGTATCACCACTTGGTCGAGCGGCTTCCTGCGGCTGTCTACACCACTGATTCTTCCGGCCGCATCACGCTCTACAACGCTGCTGCAGTCGCCCTTTGGGGTGGCGCACCGGAAATCGGCGTGGACCGCTGGTGTAATTCCGCAAGAATCCTCTCGTCCGATGGCGTGGAACTTCCACTTGATCAATGCCCGATGGCCGAAGCAATTCGCCTCGGCCGGGCTGGGGTTGGACGAGAAATCATTCTCGAGCGTCCTGACGGTTCTCGACGGCACGTTCTCCCGATGCCTGAGCCGATTGTCGATGAGCATGGCAACGTTCTCGGCGCCGTGAACATGTTGACCGACATCACCGATCGGAAACAGGCTGAAGAGACCCGGATGCTTCTCGCATCCATCGTGTCAACCTCCAATGATGCGATCTTGAGCATTGATATGCAGATGTGCGTCACGTCCTGGAATCGCGCTGCCGAGCGGCTGTACGGATACACCGCTGAGGAGATGATCGGCCAGTCTGTCAGGATTTTGATTCCCGAGCAGCGCCAGCAAGAGGAATCAGACTTTCTTGATGCGCTTCAATCAGGACGTGTGATCGAGCATTTTGAGACTGTCCGCGTGGCAAAAAACGGGAAGCACATTGACGTGCTCATCACAGTCTCACCTATTTTCGACGGTCAAGGTCGCCTCGTGGGAGCCTCCAAAGTCACCCTGGATATCACGGAACGCAAGCGTGTGAGCGCTGAGCTTGCAAGCACAAAGGAAAACTTGGCCCAACAGGTTCTGAAATTGAAGGAGGAAACACGCCTCCTGGAAACACTCAACAGCGTCAATCAGACGCTCGCCGCTGAGCTTGATCAGGACAAGCTTGTTCAGACTGTCACGGATGCCGGCCGCGCCCTGACTGGCGCTCAGTTCGGTGCGTTCTTTTA
>DASZQE010000402.1:0-3723 GCA_035550175.1 Phycisphaerales bacterium
GCCGGCGCCATCGCACAGGAAGCCAATCCGCAGACGTGGGACATTCTGCTCACCACGCCGCTCAACAGCATGCAGATCACGCTCGGAAATCTGTTCGGGCGCCTGTTCTTCGTTCTTGCGTTGCTATTTTCGAGTCTTCCGCTCTTTGCCATGACGCAATTCTTCGGCGGCGTGCCGAGCGCGTCGGTGGTTTCGAGCTACCTGATTGCAGCCTGCAGTGCGCTGATCGTTGCGGCCATCGCGGTCACACTTTCCGTCACACGCACCGCAGGCCGCCGCGCGGTGTTCTTTTTCTACATCAGCGTTGTGATGTACCTCTTCGTCTCGTACGCGCTCGACAGTCAGTTTCTGCGTCCGATGAATCCCGTCGGGGCCGGCGGCAATGCGTATCTCACCACCGTCCTGACGCCGCTCAATCCGTTTCTTGCGCTGGAAGTCCTGCTCAAATCCAACAGCTACGTCCCGCATGATTTCGCGGGGGAAAGCGTCGGTTGGATCACGCGCATGTGGCTTGGCCGGCCGATTGCCACTTTCTGCTGGATTACATCCATTATCAGTTTCTCTCTCATTCTCTTTGCAACGCTTCGCCTCCGAGTCATCGGCACATCGGCGGGCGTCATCCCCTGGTATCGCAGAATTGTCGGGCTTCGCGCCAAGGGCGCCACGGAACGAACGCCGCGAACGGTCTGGAACAATGCCGTCGCCTGGCGTGAATGTGCCGGACGCAGCAACACGTTGATTGCCCGCCTGGGTCGATGGGGTTTCCTTGCGGCCGGATTGCTCGTCGGCCTCATCCTGCTTGTATTTCAACATACAAGCAACGGCAAGATCGGATCATGGAACGCAGCAACACTTCAGTCCGCGCTGTGCCCCATTCTGTTGGCCGAGATCGTCGTGATCGCACTCGTCGCCCTCAACATGAGCGCTTCAGCCGTCAGCCGTGAGCGTGAAGACGGCTCGCTTGACATCATTCTTACCACTCCGATTCAGCCTGGCCCATACCTTGCGGGCAAACTCCGCGGTCTCATCCAGTTTCTGCTCCCGATGATGCTTGTGCCTGCAGGAACCGTGCTGATGATGGCGGTCTATGCCGCCACCGATGGACTGGGGCATGACAATGTGACGGTCATGTCTGCGCTGATGGGTTCTTCTGGCACGGTGACGTTGCCGTTCATTCTGCCTGAAGCCGCGATCACGCTTCCCATCGTGCTGGTCCCGTTCATTGCCCTGTGCGTGATGGTGGGAATGCTCTGGTCGATCAAGAGCAAGGGCAGCATCGGCGCCGTGATTGCCGCTGTCGGCGCAGTCATTATTTCATTCGGGCTTGTGAGCGGATGTGCAAGTCTGCTCGCCACGCAGAGGGGACTCGGCATCATCGGTGCGTTCTTCTCGGCGTTCAGCCCGGTGAATCTTGTGGTCAGTTCCGTGTATCCGACGAGCGGCATGGGCGGCGCAATCGAATCCTCCGCTGCGCCCGCTCGCACCGCCCTCTTCATCGGCGCGTTGGCCGCAGGCGCGACGTTCTCTTCGATCGTGTATGTGCTGCACAATTCGATGAAGCGCAGCTTCATGATGACTGTTCGCAAACTGGCAGGTTCCGCCTGATCGCGATCACCATCACGCTATACTGCAACTGAACCCCTTTGAACCGAGGTGCAACGTGGCGACGCAGACACCCGCAGATTCAAAACCCCGTCTCTACGATGAAGAAGGCGACCTTCTTCTTCAGGTTGATCGTCGTTCGGACCGTGTCGTGCTCATTCCCTCCGGCGATCCCCGCAAAGCCAGTCATCAGCGCGACCGCATCCGCATCCAGTGGGGCCAGCATCTGCTGTCCGATCTGCTCGCCCGCCGGTATCGCACGCTGGTCTGCGGCGTGAATCCCGTTGACAACTCGCGCGGAATCATCGGCGAGCTTTCCGCGCTCATGCCCACCAGCCAGTGGAATGCGGAATCCATCACCGCACATGCCCGCACGTTCGCCAAGTCGATCGGCGGCGATGATGTCCTCGTGCTCAAGTTCGATCTTGACCTCGTGGAAGTCCTCGCGCTGCTCCGTCCGCCCAGCCGAGACCATTTCACGCTTGATGATCTCCGTCGAGGCATGGGGAAAGTCTCGCAGATGGTCGATGGCCGGCATGACCGCCAACCCGTTGCCTCAGTCAGTTTCCTGGGCGCAAAATCCAACCGTCTGGTGAACCGCGAAGGCAATGAACCCACCTTTGAAACCGTGCTTCGCACCATGTTTGAAAGCGGCTATCGAGGCGACATCTTTCCCAGTCTTGGGATGTGGGAACTGGCCCCCACCGGCGTGTTCGCCACCTATCCCTTCCCAAGCAGCCTCAACGTCATGCGTTCCGGCGGATTCTGATCGTCACACCACCAGCATTCCTGGCTGCTCGATCATCTGCTTCAGCGTCTGCATGTACTGCGCAGCCGTTGCTCCATCAATCACCCGATGATCGCAGCTCAATGTCGCGTTCATCTCATGCCCCACCGCCAGTTGATGATCCCGCACCACCGGCTTCTCGATCGCCGCTCCCACTGCAAGTATCGCACTGTTCGGCGGATTGATGATCGCTGTGAAATGCTCCACACCGAACATGCCGAGATTGGAAATCGTGAACGTGCTGTCCGCCATCTCCTCAATGCTCAACCCTCGTGTCCGCGCCTTCTCGCTCAGCATCTTCGTCTCATATGAAATCACGCGCAGACTTTTCTGGTCAGCGTTGCGGATCGTCGCCACCACCAATCCGCCGCCTCGTTCCGCAGGCAGCGCGATCGCCACGCCGATGTTCACATCGCTGTGGACTTCAATCGAATCGCCCGCCCAGCTTGCGTTGAACAATTCATGCTCATGCATCGCCAGCGCACAGGCCCGCACGAGAAAATCATTCACCGACAGCTTCACGCCATGCTCCGCCAGTTGCTCGTTCAATTCCTTGCGGAATGCGAGCAGCGGGTCCATGCTGAAGGTCATCGTCACCTGGTAATGCGGAATCGTCTGCTTGCTTTCAACAAGCCGCTTCGCGATCACCTGCCGCATGTTCGACATGGCGAGCATGTGCCCTGAAACCATTGGCGCTCGCATGCCGTCAACGCCCGGCTTCGCTTTCGCCATCGCCTTTGGTGCTGACACGGCTTCACGCGGCTCCGCCTTTTCGATCGCGCCACTCTTGGCTGCGGGAGGAATCGCAGCGCCGGTTTCCTTCGTCGTGCCGATCACCGCCAGCACATCGCGCTTGATCACCCGCCCGTTCGGCCCGCTCCCCTGAATGCGCTTCACATCAATGCCATGCTCTTCCGCAAGCTGGCGTGCCACCGGACTGATCCGCATTCTCGCCCCGCCCTCTTCACTGTGTTCTTCATCATCGTGCGATGAAATATCTGCTGTCGAAGTGCCCGCTGCATGCGGCCTGGATTCCGCAACCACGCGAGCCTCCGCACCACCGCTCTTCACCGGCGTCGCAATCGCTTCCACCTTCTGTGCCATCGTGCGCTGAGCGCCGCTGGCCTTCGCACTCCCCGCTCCGCCGGAACCTGCCGCTTCACCCTTCTCAGCCAGCACTGCAATCACCGTTCCCACCGGCACAGCCTGCCCTTCGGGAATCACGATCTTCGACAGTGTTCCGTCGTCATAGACCGGCAACTCCATCGTCGCCTTGTCCGTTTCCACGTCCGCGACCACATCACCGGACGAAACCTTCTGCCCCTCCTGCGCGA
>DASZQE010000403.1:0-13210 GCA_035550175.1 Phycisphaerales bacterium
CGCCGCACGATTATTCAGCACCGGATTCGATGATCGCCACATTGACATGTTCACGCTCCAAAAAGTGAAACTTCCCGAAATCAGTCGGAATTGTACTCACACCCTCAAGAACGATCGCCATTTCCGCAAGGTTCAAAACAAGTTTTTTGCGAGTGTTTTCCAGAATTGCGGCCGGTTCAGCCGCGTGCCAAATACATCATCGGCGGCTCACAGACTTCCGCTCAAATCCATCTCGGTCACCCGCTGAACGCATATCCCGCACACGTTGCCCATGCCGAAAAAACACAATCTCCCGGCGTCGTGCTGAGCCTCGAGAGGTTTCTTTATGAGCCAAACCGCTCTCGAACGACAACCGGGAGTTGCATTCACTTTCACAACATCAAATCATTCATCGAAACCCAGCAGGCGGCGGCGGCGGAGGCTGCGGTTCAAAACGTTCCCCGTGAAATCCCTCTCCATCTTGTCGCGGCATTGGGCCGCCCGCTTTACCCTGAAATCCTTGTGGTGGCGGAGGCGGCGGAGCTATTGGACCCCGGAACTCCCCTCCTCCAAAACCCTGGCCGCGACGCATCATGCCCTGCTCGTTCGTCGGTCCGCGGCGCATCTCGCCAATCGGCGGCCGGCCGGCATGTCCCTGCGTCCCGCGCATGCCCATGCGCCCTTGCTCCGCCGACGGCGGATTCAATCCATCACGCCGAAGCTCGCCTCGCGGCCCCATTTGTCCTCGTTGATGCATGCGATTCATCGCCCGGCGCTGCCCGCGCTCTGCTCGGCGCATTCGCATCTCATTCATGTGCTCACGCATCTTGCCGATGCGCTGCTTCATTGATCGCATCTCCTGTCGGTCAATTGATCCGTTACCGTCCCGATCTGCTCGCTTGAACATGCCCGGATGTCGTGCCTGCAAGCGCCCATCCATCTGCTGCCGCGATTGTCCGCGCATCTCGCCGCGCTGCTGTGGTCCCTGCTGCACTCCTGCGCCGCTTTGTGCAAAGCCTCTTCGCTCGTGATGGCGTCCGCCTTGCATGCCTTGTCTGTCCTGCATCGGCTGCCGCGCTTCTGCATGCGATCGTTCCATCGGCACGTTTCCCGGCGCATAGGCTGGCGGCGGAGGTGGGGCCGGCGCGCGTTCCGCTGAAGGAGGCGCAAGTGGAGCGGATTCAGGCGAACCCTGTGCAAATCCCTGCGCACTTAATCCAATCAACGTCACCGCACTCACACTCACTACAAGCAATTGTCCGAATTTCATGGCCGTTTTCCTTTGCGTCTACCGAGCGTAACGCTCCCACCACGCTCCAGATTCTGTCAACGGAACCACAATCCGCCTCGCAGATATCCATGTCCCGTCCACCGGAAAACGCCTCTCCATGACCCCTATTGCCGGCTCAATTTCAGATTTCCCGTAAAGCGGATCCCGGATAACGACCTGAACCCAACCACGCAACGAACGATTATTCCCTTCTGCCCAAGATTCGCGCAGAAACACCTCGCGTCCTCGTCCTTCTGACTTCTGATCTCTTCTTACAGTATCTCCGCCGCCAGGCTCGCCAGACTGCTCCGCTCCGTCTTGCTCAGCGTCACGTGCCCGTACACCGGGTGCCCCTTGAACCGCTCCACCAGATAACTCAACCCGTTCGAACTCGCATCCAGATATGGATTGTCGATCTGGTTGATGTCGCCGGTCAGCACGATCTTCGTGCCGTCTCCCGCGCGTGACACAATCGTCTTCACTTCATGCGGAGTGAGATTCTGCACCTCATCCACCACAAGAAACTGGTGCGGAATGCTCCGCCCGCGAATGTACGTCAACGCTTCCATCACGAGCTTCCCGCCCGCCATCAACTGCCGCACGCGCTGTTCCGCCGTGTGGCTCTCCGCCTGATCGAGATGTGATCCCCGCGTCTACAGCAGATATGACAGGTTGTCGAAGATCGGCTGCATCCACATCTCCAGCTTGTCATCCTTGTCGCCCGGCAGGTACCCAATGTCCCGTCCCAAAGGCATGATCGGCCGCGCGGCCAGCAACTTCTCGTATCGCTCTTCCTTGTACACCTTGTGCATGCCCGCCGCCAAACCCAGTAACGTCTTTCCAGTGCCCGCCGTGCCCAGCAGACTCACAAGGCGTATCTCATCATCAAGCAGAAGATCAAACGCCATCGTCTGCTGCAGGTTCCGCGCCACCACGCCGAAGATCGGTTTCCTCGGTCCGTTCACCGGGATCAAATGCCCTGTGTCCGCCAATAGTCGCGCCAACCCCGTGTGCGACTCATCCGCCTCATCGCGCAACAGCACGAATTCATTCATCGAAAGCGTGACCTCAAACGGCTGCCCGTCATCATCGTGCGCCTTCAGATACTTCTGAATCCTGTCCAGCTTCAGTTGCCGTTCTTTATACAAATCATCAATCACGTCCGCAGGCACAGCCGCTTCCGTGTACCCCGTGTACAACCAGTCCGCATCAACTTTCTCCGCCTCAAAATCCTCCGCAGGTATGCCGATCGCATCGGCCTTCACGCGCGCAGCAATATCCTTGGAAATGAACACCGTCTGCCGTCCGCGATGGTGTAGCGCTGCCGCCACGCCGATGATCCGGTGATCCGGAATGTCGATCGCCAAGCCTGCAGGCAACCCTTCCGCCAACGGATCAACCCGCAGAATCCCGCCCTGCGAATTGAGCTGCACCCCCTCCATCAGCTTCCCCTTCGCTCGCAGCTTGTCGATCTGCCGGATCGCCTGCCGCGCGTTTCGCCCCGTTTCATCGTTGTTCTTCTTGAAGTGATCCAGCTCCTCAATCACCGTGAGCGGAATCACCACTTCGTGCTCTTCAAACAGAAAGATCGCGTTCGGATTGTGCAGCAACACATTCGTATCCAGCACAAAGCACTTCTGCGTGTTCTTTCCTTTCTGTCCCGTCCGCCCCTTTGTCTCCTCAACCTTTGAAGTCGTTCCCGTCCGCTGTCGAGTTGTCGTCGCCACGTTGGGGGTTCTCCTTTCCCCACCTCGAGGTTCTTGTCTCCCAGATCAATACTACGTCCGCTTGCGCCCGCCGGATCGCCTCGCGTCCGTTCTTTCTCACCACCATTAACATCGGCCCGGCCTATCACCAGACATCACGGGTTCATCGGAGTGCATCAAAATTTCCCGAAAATCTGAACATCAATCTCATCAAATTTCCTCAAGTTGCGGGCTCGTGAACTCTCCCTCACCGCCCGCTCATTTCTTTCCAATGCTCGCTTACACTTTCTGTATCCCCTGGTCAGTATCCGAGCAAGACACCCATGCCCAAATTACTCCTCATCACCGACGCCTGCGCCGCCCTCGAGCAACTCGCTCCCCTCCATCTCGCCGCCTCGTGGGACAACGTCGGCCTCCTCATCGGCAGCACATCTTGGCCCGCCACCCGCGCCCTCCTGACCATCGACCTCACGCATGCTGTTCTCAAAGAAGCCATTGCGAATCGCTGCGACTTCATCATCGCTTACCACCCACCCATCTTTCACGCGCTCAAATCCTTCACCGACCGCACCGACCGCGAATCCATCGCCCTTCTCTCCGCACAGCACAAAATCGCCGTCTACTCCCCCCACACCGCACTCGATGCCGCGCCCGATGGCCTCAACGATTTCCTCGCCCGCGGCCTCGGCCCCGGCGACCTCCGCGCCCTCCAATCCCACCAGCATCTCCCCGAGTCCGAAGAAACTAAGATCGTCACCTTCGCACCCGCCGACGCCGTTGAAAAAATCCGCAACGCCCTCGCCGCCATCGGCGCGGGCCGCATCGGCAACTACGAACTCTGCTCCTTTGAAATCACCGGCGCAGGGACCTTCCTCGGCAATGAGTCCGCCTCCCCCGCCCTCGGCAAAGCCGGCGAGTTCAAGCGCGTCAACGAAGTCCGCCTTGAAATGGTCTGCCCCCGCGCAGCCCTCGGCCTCGCTGTCCTCACGCTCAGAGAATTCCACCCCTACGAAGAACCGCCCATCGAAATCTACCCACTTCTCTCGCGCCCGCTCCGCCACACCGGCCTCGGCCGCCGCCTCGTCCTTGATACCGCCGTCCCGCTCACCACGCTCACTGACCGCATCAAGAAACACCTCAACATATCTTCTCTCACCGTCGCCTCAGCAAATGATTCGGCAATCGCACAGGCTCGAACAACCCCCTCCCTTGAGGGAGGGGGCTTGGGGGTGGGTGAATCAACACGCTCATCGCAAAACGCTGAATCACTCATCTCCCACATCGGTCTCTGCGCCGGCGCAGGCGCCGATCTCATCGAACCCGCCATCGCGCAAGGCTGCCGCGCCTTCCTCACCGGCGAGATGCGCCATCACGAAGTCCTCGCCGCTCAGGCCCGTGGCTGCACGGTCATCCTCGCCGGCCACACCAACACCGAACGCCCCTACCTCCCCGCCTACCGCGACCGCATCAAAAAACTCCTCCCCGCGCTCGAATTTTCCATTTCGTCCGCCGACGCAGAAACCTTGCGTGAGATGTAAGACATCACAACTTAGTGCCACCATTCGGTTCGAGACTCAAACTTGTCGAGTGCCTGTGCTTCTGCGATCTCCGATCTTAGAAATCGCGTAAAACTCGTCGATTTGGAAACGCACTCTCCGTTAGCACGATAAACGTATATCCTGTTCATTGGATCAATAAAATATCCAACATTCTCCTTAGGCGACAACGCTCTGCCGCCAAAATGAAATAGTGATTGATCAATGCGGTACCCGCGTTTCCAGTTTTCTTGTGCAGTTCCCAAGTCAAGACACTGCCGTCGATTTCTATCGAGCAAAGCAGGCCTTCCATACATTGATGGCGTTAGTCCGAACAAACAAAAGCTAAACATGGAACATCCGTTTAGACTTCTGAGATATCGTTGAACGTCTTTAGGAACGTTTGAACTGATTCGGCGCTCTAGCTTCGCAATCCAAGATATCTTGGGCGGCGAGAAGATAACTATGCCATATGCTTCATTGCCATGCCAAGGCTGATGAGCAATAAGCAAGTTGTCATAGGCGTCGATTGTCGAGCAAAACCTCAGCCACTTTCGACTCACATTTCTAATTGGCAAGCATTCTTTCGAAAAGTCGAGTGAATGCAATCGCTCGATAATTTTGGTCTGTGCCGGATTCATCAAAATAATATACTCGTGATGCTGATTTCATTGCCCCCCATCCCCCTTCTTCTTCCCATCACTCTTCTCCTCATCTTTCTTCCCTCCCAATAAATCCTCCAGCTTCCCCCTGAACCCCGCTTCCAGCGCCGCCTTCCCGATATCAAAACTCGGATCGATCTTCGTCTTCACGCTCCCGATCTTCCCCGTCGTCACGATCGGCACTACCGTCTTCACGCCCTTCAATTCCTGGAATGTGCTCCCCAATGCTTCCAGCGGAACTTCCGTCTTCAGGTTCACTTCCTTTTTCACCAAATCAATCGTCCCCGTGTATTTCATCGTGAACTTGTCGAGCTTCACCGAGAACGTGTCGTACTTGATCACGCCGTTCCGCACTGTGATCTTGATCGGATCGATGAACCCCTTGATTGTCCCCTCGTTGCGCCCCGCGAACTTAATGACCTGCAGCAACGCTGACCCCGAATCCAGTTCAATGTCCCCCACCGTGATGGTCGCGTCCCCCTTCAATCCCGAAACATCACCATTCAGCGGCATCACCAGGTTCGTCACATTGAACTGAATCGGATCCTTCACCGTGCGAATGTCCGTGAAGATCGGGTGCAGACTCTGCAGAACCTTTTCCGTCAGCGCCTTCGTCACCTGCAGGGTCGCCTGCAGCGTGGTGTCTCTCGTCTCCGGTCGCAGCGCATTTCCCTTCGCCCGCAACGGCAGGTCCGCCGACCCGTTCTCCGTCTGCACGTGCAGGTTCAGCGTGCCGCCCGTCGGCGAAAGATCATCCGCTTGAAATGTCGCCTCCTGCACCGTCGGCCCCAGCGTCGCCGTCATGTACCCATTCATGTTCCCGAACGCATCAATCAGAGCCATCGGAATGTTCTTCGCCTTCCCGTCGGCGTGCCACTTTGCTTCCGCGACGTCCAGCGTTGAATCCTCCGCCATCAGGTCCGTCACCTTCCCCACGATCGTCAATCCGCCCGCCTTCATCATCTCGCCCGCTTTCCCGTTCGCCCCCGCTTCCGCCACCGATGCATCCGCCTTCACGTTCGTGCTGACGCCGTTGTTGAACCCATCCGATGTCACATCCGCTGCAATCCCCGAAAGCTGTGACCGCATCCCGCTCTCATGATTCAGCGTCAGCGTGCCCAGACTCAGTGAAACATTCATCTTGGCCTTCGTCGGATCAAACGCGCTGTGTTCCAGCACACCCATCGGCAGCCGCAACTCTGAAACCTTCAACTTGCCCGGCACGTCCGCAGCCACTGTCACGTGCGGAGGCGGAGCCATGTCCTTCTCATCCGCATCCGCAGGCTCTTCCTTCTTCGCTTTCTTCTTCGTCGGCTTGGCGCTCTTCGTCTCACCCGCCGCGCTCACCTGTTCATCCGATCGCAAAAATTTCTGAATCGCTTCCTTCGATGCGATGAACTTCGTCGTCTCTCCGCTCAGCCACATCTCCTGCGCATTCATTCCGCCCGTGAAATCCCCCGCCAGGTTCGCGAAATCCGCATGCAGCTTGGCATCCGTCGCGCCCGCTGCGCTCTGCGAAACTTCCACCTTAATTCCGCCCTTGTCAGCCCCCGTCCATTGCGTGAAGCTCCCCGCTTCCGCGCCCATCAGCTTTTCCAGTTGTCCAACGGAAAAATCCGTCACATTCACCGTCCCGCCCGGCGTGAAACCCTCCGCGCCCTTCTTCGCGTTCACGTCAAAACCCACGTTCGCCACTGCGTTCCCGTCCGCTCTGCGAATCTGCACATCCCCCTTCGCCACGTACGTCGCCAGCTCGCCCAACGTCGTATCAATCGTCGCATCCAGTCCGCGAATCGCCACCGCTTCGCTCAGCCCCGGCACGCGATCAAGTTCCACATCCGTTGTGTTCTTAACATTCAATACCAACGGCTGAGCCGTCGGCAGCGCATACCCGCCCTCCACGGTCCGCGCCAATGTGAATCCTTCAAGCGATCCATGCACCGTCGCATCCGCCACCAGTTTGATCGGTTTGACAGCAACTTTTGCATCTCCAGCAGGAGCGCTCGCTGCAGCCTGCGAAGTAGCGACATCTGCGCTCGCAACTCTTAAACTCTTCTGATACTCCGCGACAAACTCGGGTGTGAGCTTCAAATCCGCTTCAACTCCCTTCACGGTCACATCTTCGCCGGCTTTGGTCGCTGTTGCACTCGCATTCACCACATCCGTCGTCACCTCTGCATTCACTGCGAGCATCCCCGCCGGCTCTTCCTTCGTCTCAACTTTCAATCCCACCAGTCCGCTCACCACGTAATTCACGATCACGCTGTCCGGCTGAATCTTCCCGATCCGCTTCACAAATTCCGCTGGCAAGTTCACCAATTCCAGGGTGCCCGTCGGCATGGCCCGCGCCACAGTAAGCGTACCGTCGCTGTCAATCAGTCCCGCCACACGTTCATCAACCTTCACCGTGCCCTGCGCCACCATACCCCCGCCCTTCACGCTCACCCACTGCCCCAACCCCGGCGATTCAATCGCAACCTCCATCGGCCCCACGCCGCCGATCAATTCCCCCTCTGCGGTTTTCACGACAGCACTGTTCACAATCTTCAAGGTTCCCGTAGCCGACAAGTCGCCCAGCGCAAGCCCGCCCTCTGCCTTCGCAGCCGGAATCGTGAACTTCGAAAAATCCATCACCACCTGCGCCGGTTTGTCCACCAGCAACCCCGTGCTTTGCAAGAGCAACTCCGGTGCAACGCTCGCCTCGAAATGGGCAAACGTTCCATTCACCGCGCCGTCAGCTCCCACATCGCCGCGCACTTCACCCTGAATCCGCTCTGTGTTGAACGTGATGTGCAGATTTTTCTTCTCGCCCTCGCCGAACTCCCCCTTCAGATCAACCCTCGGCCCCACATCGCGAATCACGTTCACCGGTGTGCTCGCCAGTGCCGCCTGAGCTAACGCCGTCGGAATATTGTTCGCCTCCACGCTCCCCGTCACCTTCGCCGGATTGATCTTCACCACACCCTTCGCATTCACCGGCTGGCCGATCGTGACATCTCCCTTCACCACCGTCGCGCCCGGTGAAGTCGCGCTTGCACTGCTGGCATGTATTCCTTGAATCGTCCCCGCTCCGTCAATGCCCACGTTCAAACTGTCAGAAAGCTTCGCCGCATCCGCAGTCACCACCACGTGATCCATGCTGTCCAGCGTCGCATCAATCGGCACCGGCAGTTGCTGCATTTCCACCTTCGCATTCAGCGAAGCATCCGCAAGATGCATGACGCCTTTCGCATCAAACAAACCCGCGCTCTTCATGTTCACATTCACTTGACCGCTGCCCGCTGCTGCCCCACTCAACGCGCCAGTCAACTCAAGCGTCGTGTCCTTCCCCTTCGCAAGTTGCGCACTGCCCTTCAGATTCTCCACCTTCATCACGCGGTTCTTCTTCACATCGCGCAGATTTACCGTCAGCGAATTGATTTCAATCGCAATGTCCGGCAGGCCCGCAATTGAGGTCGGCTCTTTGGTTTTCTTCTCTCGCTCCTCGCGTTCCTTCTTCTCCTTCTCCGTTTCCTTCCTCTGCTTGATCAGATCGCTGAACGAAATGCTTCCATCCTCGCGCAGCTCCCCCGATGCCTCGCCGTTCACCTGCACATCCATCTTCAAGCTTGTCCCCGTCACCAGCCCCAGCAGACTGCTCGAAATACGCACATCAAGCGTCACCACCTTGTTTCCCGCTGCATCGGTGACCGTCAGCCCCTCCACTTTCTGTCCTCCCAGCCAACCAAGTCCCACCTTGCCAAGCGAAACTTTTCCGTTAAGCGAATCATTGATCTTCGATTCAATGTATCCCTGACCGAGTCCCAAACTCACAAGCGTCGGCGCAAGCGCAACCAGAACAACAATCACTGCGACAATTGCAATCACAATGCGCAGCCACCATCGCTTCTTCTTTGGTGTTGCACCTGCGCCGGTTGTCTCGCGTGTTTTCACTCTGTCCGCCATGTCGCACCCGTTTCCTGATTGAAGAATCCAGCCGTGCAATTATCCACTGCGGAACCATAGTCCGCGAGTGGCTGCAAACCACTCTGCAGACACGGTTTCATGGCGTGAAATGCCGCTAATCCACCATCGTTTGAAGAACTTTTCCGCCGCCCGTGTTCTCCAGCATGCGCTCCAGCGCGAGCCTTGCATCCGCAGCCGTCGCATCATCCACCACGATCTCATTCACCACCTTCCCCTCCACCAGATTGTCCAGCACCCACAGCAGATGCTGCGGATCAATCCGATACATCGTCGTGCACAAGCACTGGCAGTCACTGAGAATATGCACCTCCACGCCGCGCTTCTTCGCCTCGCGCGCAATGCGCATCACCAGGTGAATCTCCGTCGCCACCATCCAGCGTGAACCTGCAGGCGCATTCTCGATCGTCTTGATGATGAACTCCGTCGAGCCTGCAAGGTCCGCGAGATCCACCACTTCCTGGCAGCATTCCGGATGCACCAGCACCTTCACTCCGCCTGCATCCTTGTATCTTTCCCGCGCCGCATGCACGTGCTCCGGCCGAAACAGTTTGTGTACCGAGCAATGTCCCGCCCACAAATACACCTGCGCGCTGCGAATCTCTTCCTGCGTCACCCCGCCCGCATCATCGCCTCGCGCCCGCGGATTCCACACCAGCATCTCTCCTCCCTCTCGTGCATGCGTTTTTTCCTGACCATTCATCGACTTCGCGCTGATGGAAATTCCCGCAGCACCACCGCCATTCATGGAACTTGCCGATGACGCATCAACATCCGATCGGAATCCCAGTTTTTTCGCGGTGTTTCTGCCCAGATGCTGGTCCGGCAGAAACAGCACCTTGATCTCCTCATTCTTCCCCTGCGGCTTCGTTCCGCCCGCCAATGCCCAGCGAAAGACCGCATCCGCATTCGAACTCGTGCAGCACGCTCCGCCATGTGCCCCGACGAAAGCCTTGATCGCCGCCGATGAATTCACATACGTGATCGGAATGATCCGTCCATTCCAGTTCTTCCCATGCGCTTCGTGCAGCACATTCCACGCCTCAATCGTGTCATCGAGTGCAGCCATGTCCGCCATGCTGCATCCTGCTGAGAGATCTGGCAGAATCACTCGCACAGAATCGGGGGCAAGCACATCAGCAGTCTCCGCCATGAAATGCACGCCGCAAAATACGATGTACTTCGTGCCCCGCATCTTCGCCTCATGCGCAGCCATATGCGAAAGCTTCAGCGAATCCCCGCGCAAATCCGCGTGCCGCACCACCTCATCCTGCTGGTAGTGATGCCCCAAAATCAGCAGATCACTGCCGAGCTGCTGACGTCGAGCCTCTATGGCTGACGCAAGCTCATCGTCGGGGAGCAACTGGTATTTTTCAGGCAGAGCGGGTTGCCACAACATGGTCCGGAATCTTAGTCGATGTGAATCCGACTGATCTCGACATTCCGTTGTGAAAAAATGCCCGAACATCGCTTCGGGGTATGCGTGTATGCAATCCAAGGCTCCGTGCAACGAAGCGCCGCACACGCATCCGCTTCAATCGAAGACCCGCAATGAAATTTATGCAGCCAGTTGCAGATCCGGTGTCTGCGTGTCACCCTCAGGATCAACGAAATCCGCGCCCATCGGGGGCAACGCATCCGCATCGATGTTGAACTTCAGCGCAAGAACCGTCTGATCATCCACCGTGTGCATCACGCGGATCACCGTGGATTCGATCATGTCTTTCGCCTGCAGAAGCACGTCGCGCCGCTTCATCGCGATGCCCACGTGAATCGGGTCGCCGGGCTTGAGCTCCAGAATCTTGTTGATGTGCAGCAGCAGGCCTGTCCGCGAAAGATTCGTCGTCTCCGCGGAGATGTATTTCTGCGCAGCGGGATTGAAAATCTTGCAGGCTCGCTGCAGCGGATGTCGGGGAAATGCGCGGCGCTCGGCGGGATCCTGGTGAAGATGCATGAGAAAGCCTCTTTGCAGTTGTGTGATTGAGAGCAGCGGTGCTCCACAACTGGCATCGGCGGGATGAACGCGCGGCTTTTGCGGAAGTCCGAGAAAGCGGTGCGGACATTGAGGATCCAGCCCGCACCAGAGGAGGAATAATGCAAGGGGACGTATGCTTTCCGCATGTGGCAAAGTGTGATCTACGCAGCTCCCGCAAAACTCAACCTCGCTCTGGCCGTCGGCCCCGCGCAACCTCCGCGAGGCTATCACCCCATTTGTTCCTGGATGGTCACCGTCGACCTGCAAGATGAACTCCAGATCACGCGCCTCGCAGAGGATCGGCTGAGCAGGTACGCGATTCTCTGGCACAAGGATGCAAAGCGGCGGAGCGAGATCGACTGGAGCATCTCGAAAGACCTCGCGGTGCGTGCCCACCTCGCCCTTGAAAAGAAGACTGAAAGAAATCTCCCTCTTCAATTGAAACTCGAAAAACGCATACCTGTAGGCGGCGGACTCGGCGGCGGATCATCCGATGCGGCAGCGATGCTCATCGCAGTGAATGACGTGTTCGAACTTGGAATGTCCCGCGATGAGCTCGCAGCCATCGGCAGCGAACTCGGAAGCGATGTCCCCTTTCTCGTTCATGGCGGAAGCGCATTGGTGCGCGGTCTCGGCGAACAGATCGAGCTACGCGAATCTGATGAGGGCAACCTGAGTGCGGTGGTGGCATTTCCATCGGTGAGTTGTCCAACGGGAAAGGTCTACGGTTTGTTTGATGAAATTCGCGCAGGCAACGGCGGCCTGCGCACTGCTGATGTTGAATCGCTTGTGAACGGCGATGCGCGAATCGTGCGAAACTCCGAAGGGCTGTTCAACGATCTGGCCGAACCTGCCCTGCGAATCGCGCCGCAACTCGAAGAGCATCTACGCGACATTGAACGGATTGCGGAGCGCAGAGCCCACGTCAGCGGAAGCGGATCGAGCCTGTTCGTCATGTGTGATAATCCTCTCCACGCCGACATGCTGGCGAAGAAAGTGGAAGAGGAGACGGGGCTGCCGACCGTGAGCGTGAAAAGCAGCGGCGGGGTGAAGCGGCTGTGAGCTATGAGGCGGTTGGCTGGATTTGAGGGTGTGAATGTGAAACTGGGGTAATGGAGTTGGGGAAAATCACGGGGATTGCGGCGATTTTTGTCTGCGGATGGGGAACGGGAATTTCGCATGTGGTATGTGGGCGGGTTGTTTTTGGATTGCACACACAGCACATGGAGATGGCAGACATGAAGATCACGAAAAAACCTCAAAGAGGCGGGCGGACATTTTCTCAAATCACAACAGGTGAACGGGGCACAGCGGTCATCGCGGCAGGGGTGATGCTGCTTCTTGCAGGTCAGGTGCATGCGACGGACCGGCTGGTGCCCTCGCAGTACTCGACGATTCAGGCGGCGGCGACGGCCGCAGTGAGCGGCGATCAGGTGATTGTCTCACCGGGAACGTATCACGAGACGATCACGATGTTCAGCAAGTCGGTGAACATCATCAGCACGGGCGGTTCGGGGGTGACCATCATTGACGGCACCGGCCTTGGAGCGCAAGGCATGCTGGTGGGATTCCCGCCTGCACCCGGCTTGACGATTCAGGGGTTCACGATTCAGAATTGTGCGCCGGCATCGGGTTCGGGCGCGGGAATCGAGATTTTCAACGGCACATATTCGGTGAGCGATCTGGTGGTGAAGAACAACACCGAACCGACCGGCAGCGCGGGCGGCGGCATGTACGTGAGCAGCGCGACGGGGACGATTTCCAACTGCAGCTTCATCAACAACACGGCGGTCTCACCCAGCAGCGGCGGCGGGATGTACGTGGCGACGGGCTGCAACGTGACGATTTCCAACTGCTTGTTCAGCGGAAACCACGCGGACACGGGCGCTGGCGCGATGACCTTTGCAGCGAGCACGACCAGCGCAACCTTCGACACTTGCACATTCCAGAACAATACCGCCGCATTCACCGGCGGCGGCAGTTACTCCGGCGGACCAAGCGCAACGGTGCTGTACACCAATTGCACGTATGACGGTAATCACGCCCCGTATGGCGCCGGTGCAGGGGTGTTCAACGGGTTTTCAAACACATTCTCGCACTGCCATTTCATGAACAATGTC
>DASZQE010000404.1:0-3556 GCA_035550175.1 Phycisphaerales bacterium
ATCAAACCGCAACAAACGTGCCTTCAACAACTCACCTCAGAATCACTTTTAACCAACTCATTGCCGATGGAGCCTCCACCGAAACCCTCAGCACCGGCGAACTCACCTTCCCCACCGCGCTCGCCGACAGCGATGAGTTCACCGGCCACTGGCAACTTGAACCCGCCGATCTTCCCGCCTCTCATGTTCCGCAAGACGAATCACTTCGTGCCATGCTTTCAGGTGAGGGCACATTCAAATGCACACGCGATGCCAAATCCCGCCGCATCGAGCTCTACCCCGATCTCGTTGACAACAATTTTGAAATCACCGTCCTGCACAACATCATCGGCATCGGCGAATGGCGCTACATCACCTTCGCAGGTATCACCGCCACCGGTCCCGCTCACATCGAACCACTGCCTTGATCCATCCCCGCGCAGCCTCACTGCTCAATCTTCGTCCGCTCGTTCGGAATCGTGAACGCCGTCGGTAACAGATAATTCTTCGACCCGTACACTGTCACGTGCCCTGAAATCAAGATTCGCGTGTCATTGCCCATTCGCCCCGCATAACTTTCCAGTCGTTCCAGCAACTGGCACGGCATCAGAATCAGTGGGGGATCAGCCAGCCCCTGCCCGTCGGAGTCAAACACAAAAACCCACGCCCCCTGCGCATTGCGCGAAAGTCTTCCCCTCCGTGAAAGAATCGTCGTCCCTTCGCGCTGCATTCGTCCGCCTCCTTCCTCAGCAGACATGCCCAATCCGTCCTCCGCTTCGCTCATCGCGTCTTCCGCCCCTGCTCGCGTTGGCACTGCGCCAACCGCCGCATCAAGCTGCTTCTTGATGTCCTCGACGTTGTCTCCGCCCATTCCCGCTCCACCCGGTTGCGTCGTCTGCGATACGGGTTCCGTGCTCGCCCCTTTGTCGCTTGCCGTCCCCGCATTGTTCGTCGCGCTCGTAAGTTGTGATGGCGTCGCCGTCGAAACCAGTCTCGGTGCGCTCATGGCCAGCAGATAGTTCCGCTGGTGATACACATACACCTCTCCCGTCACCTCAAACGTCAACGCCTCTCCACTCGTCGATTCCGTCATCCTCACCACTTCGCTCAACACGCTGTTCGGCAGCAGAATCAATTGCGCCATCCCCAGGTTCGCTGTGTCCACCGTCTCCATCACTCGTTCCGTGCCTCCGCTCTCCTTCGTCGCCCCCGGATGTTGCATCGGTACGAACACAATCGCCCCGCGATCCGCATCTTTCGAAATCGTCCCCACCGCCTGAATCAGCAGGCTTCCCTCACGCAAAAGCACTCGCATCGTCGGTTTTGGTGTCGCAGAGCCTCCGCCGTCCGCTTCGGCCTGCATCGTCTCTTGCGGAGTCTTCGCCATCACCGGCAAGCATTGCGCGATCACTGTCGCCAACCCCAGCGCGCCACAGACACTCGTCTTTCCCCAACCGAAATCGCTGTTCTTCCAATGTGCATGCATGGTGGATTCTTCCTCACATGAGTTTATGTACAAAATCGCCAAAGCGATTCGATGTAGATGAGAATTGTTCCGCACCCTTTTCCGCCCTCATGTCCGCGAAGCTTCGCCGCTTCCACCGGAGGGTTCCATGAAGCCCCGCCATCTCGTACTTCAAGTTCTTCCGCTCGCTCTCCTTTCCGCTGCCCTCGCCCTCAGCTTCTCAAGCTGCCAGAGCATCAAGCGCGAACTTTCCACCAGCCGCGCCGACCCCACGCTTGAGCAGGTCTACATCCTCGAGGAGCTCCAGAACCGTCAGGTCCGTCTCACCGACAACGCCGCCAAGTATGCCAAGCCCGGCGAGGAAATGTACGTCTGTGCCTACGCTCCAAACGGCGTCACCCTCCGCACCATCAACGATGCACAGACCGGCCAGCCCCTCAAGGCCCGCATCCTCGAAACATTTTTCTTCGGTTCGCCACTCGCCGTCATCCAGGGCGCTCATCCTCTCGGTGCTCGCCTTGAAGGGGCGCTCCTCACCCGCGAGCTTCCCGATGACGCGAGCCGCAATCGCATGGCCGACGGCGAAAAATCCGCGCCCAAAAACTACCCCGAACCCACCGGATGATCGCTCGCTCATCATCCTCGGATGAAATCACGCATTTCATCCATTCTTCAATCACGGCATCGCACATCCCTCTACCATGATGCCGCTTGAAAGACCTCGTCTCACAATCTCTCGCGCTCTCCCTCGGCGTCAGCGCGCTCATCACCGTCGTCTGCCGCAAGCTCAAGATTCCCGCCCTGCTTCCGCTTCTCGCCGCAGGCCTCGCACTCGGTACCAGCGGACTTGAAATCGTCGATGGTTCCTCCCTCGGCCATTCCCTCAAGGGATTCATCACCGTCGCCATCGGCCTCCTCATCTTCGAAGGCGCGCTCCATCTCAACCGCGAAGACATGCGCCGCTCTCCACGCGCCGTCTGGGGCTTGCTCACCATCGGCGCCCTCGTAACCTGGGGAGGTGCAACCCTCGTCGCATGGAAATTCCTCAATATGTCGCCGCAGGTCTCCGTCCTTCTCGGCGCATGCATCATCGTCACCGGCCCGACTGTCGTTCAACCCCTGCTCCGCATCCTTAATCTCTCCCCGCGACTCCACGTCGTTCTCTCTGCCGAAGCCGTCCTCATCGACCCCATCGGCGTCGTCGCCGCCGTCGCCACGCTTGAAGTCCTCCGCCTCCATTCCCTGCTCGGCCCCGGCGTCAACATCGCCGGCCAGACCCTCTGGATTTTCCTCAAACCGCTCATCGGCGGCGCAGGCGTCGGCATCATCATCGGTTTCGCGGGCCGCTGGCTTCTCACAGTCATCAGCAAAGCAGGCAAGCCCGATTCCCAGCTCCTCAATCTCTTCGCCGTCGGCGTCTGCATGATCTCCGTCGGTGTCGGCGAAGCCGTCACCCCTGAAGCCGGCCTCGCCGCCGTCACCATCTCCGGCGTCATCATGGCCCAGGCCAGCGTCCTCGGCGGAACCGTCCTCCGCGAATTCAAGGAACTCCTCGCCATCATTCTCGTCGGCACGCTCTTCGTCATGCTCGCTTCCCGCTTTGATGTCGCTCAGCTTCACACCTTTGATTGGCGCGAAGCCGTCTATGTTCTCATCCTCGTCTTCGCCATTCGTCCGCTCGGCGTGCTGCTCTCCACGTGGGGTTCCCGGCTTTCTCGCCGCGAACGTCTCTTCGCCGCCACTTTCGCTCCCCGCGGAATCGTCGCGCTCTCCGTCGCCGCCGTCGCCTCCGCCGAGCTTCACGAAACCGCCTCAGGCGAAGGCCTCGATGCCGTCGCTCTCAACGCAACCTCATGGGTCGCCGATATCGACCGCCTTGATCGCATCGTCTTCATCGTCATCGTCGGCACCGTGCTCCTTGCCAGCACCATCTCCCCGCTCATCGCCTGGCTCTTCAACGTCCACGCCGGCCGCGGCAACGCCGTCCTCCTCCTCGGCGCCCACCCGCTCAGCGTTGCCTTCGCCCGCGCCCTCGGAGCCGTCGGCATTGATGTTCGCCTCGTCGATTCCAACATGATCCGCGTCGCCGAAGCCAACGATCAGAAACTCTCC
>DASZQE010000405.1:0-3390 GCA_035550175.1 Phycisphaerales bacterium
ACTCTGGCACGCCACACGCTGGGAGTAGCGGTCACTTTCCGCTTCCATGCCCATGACCGTTTCCATTCAGGTGACCGGCGTACCGCTTGGCCGTCGCGCTCGCCAGCCGCGCAATCTCATCGCGCAAGTCAGCAGGCTCCATCACCTCGCACTCGTTTCCGTAACCGAGAATCCACCAGCGGATCTCGTGCAATCCACTGACTCGGAGCCGCATCTCGCACCCGCCGTTGCTCAGCGGATGCGTCGCCTGCGTGCGATGCCATATGACTTCCGAAACGTTGCGCGACACCTTCGGGCTGAATCGCAGAACGATGTCATATTTCTTCTCGCCCGGAATGATGCCCCACGCATCATCCAGATAGTCCTTCAGCGAGAACTTCAACGGCGGAAAATGCCTCCGTGTTCTCTCCAGATCGATGAACCGGGACAGCTTGAAGGTCCGAACCTCTTCATGAGATTCGCTGTAGGCCATCACGTACCACGCTCGATTGTGGAAGTGCAAGTGCAGAGGATGAATGCGGGTCGAAGTGCGCCCGTACGGTTCCACTCCGTCATACAGCGCGTTGCACACTTGCCGCTCTTCAATGCACAACGAAAGCAGGCGATACCGGCGCTCGTCATCGTGGCTGATGTTGATCGCGCCCGGCGAAACGCTCACCTGCTCCATCAACTCTCGGTAGATTCGCCGCGTTTCTGCCGGCAATTCCGCAACCACCTTCTCAATGCCCTGCATCGCCGAAGTGAACATCGGCTGGTCCGGAATCCCCTTGAGGATCTTGCCGATCAGCAGCAATCCGATCATCTCGCTGTGTTCCAGCGCAACGCCTCGCTTTTTTTCTTTTTGCGGGCGCGACTTTCCCGTTTGCAGCAGCGAAGATCGCTTGAACCCAGCCGCCTTCAACGTGCCCAAATCGCGGAACAATGTCCGCCGGCTGATCCCCATGTTCTTCGCCAGCGCCTCGCTCCCGATTCGCTTCGGAGCATCCTCAAGTATCTTCATCAATTTGATCAGTCGCGCCACCCGGCCCGCAATGATCGAAGTCTCTCTGTTCCCGCCGCGCTTGGTCGCAGGAATCTCAACCGCCCTTGATCCGGCCTTTTTTCTTTTCCCACGGCCGCTTGATGCTTTGCCAGTCTCGATTTCAGCCATGCCGAACACGCTCTCCCGGCACTAACGATTCAATCTCGGAAAATTATTCTGCACTCGGCACACACGGATGTACAGACTGCATCATCAAATTGCTTGGAATTAATATGCCGCTCTCACGGAACATGTGCCGCCGATAACTCTGTTCGAGTTCACTTGTCCATTTGTCGGATCTTCACAGCTACCGCTCTTGGCTCAACACTGACAACCCTCAATCCCTGTGTGCGGACCTCGTCTGTGTCCTCCACCAGCCGCCGCAAGTCCAGCGTCGGCTCGCCCACCACCTCCGGGATGTCCACCGGCAAGCCGTTTCGCACGACCGATTCAAAATCCTTCAGCGCCGGCCCCGCACCGTCGATGGTCACCCTCGCCCGAATCTCGCTCGGTTCCACGGTCCACCCGGCTTCTGTCATCGTGCCCATGTCTATTCGCACATTGTCCAGCGTCCGGGTCTGGCGTGTCTCCGTCGCCGCCCACACCCAGATCAGCAGCGCAATCACCGACACCATGACATACGTTCGCCAGTCTTCCACTACCGGCATCGCCATGCTCCAGTTTTCGCGGTCCTGTTAGGCCACATACTTCTCGTCCTTCTGCTCCGTGATTCGCCGTGGCGCCTCGTGTTCTTCCGCATGTTCTTCAGCGCTGGCCATCGGCTTCGGCGGCGCTGACAATCGCTCCCCGATCACAGCTCGCAATTCATTTCGTGGAATGTCAAAATCAATCGCCCCGTTCTCCGCCAGGCTCACGGTCCCTGTCTCTTCCGAAATAATCACCACCAACGCATCAGTCTCCGTCACCAGGCCCAGTGCGGCGCGATGCCTTGATCCCGTGGACGGCGGCAGCGTGCCTTCTTCCGCCAGTGGAAATTGAACCCCCGCCGCAAGGATTCGATTGCCGCGAATCACGACTCCCAGATCGTGCAGCGGACAGTTCGGCCAGAACAGCGTCTCCAGCAAGCGCGCCGAAACTTCCGCGTCAATCCACTGCCCCGCCTCCACCAGCGTGTTCAGCCGCACTGCCCGTTCAATTGCAATGATCGCTCCAAACTGATTCTTGCTCAGAAACGTCGCCGCTTCCGTCAGCGCGTCCGCCACCTGATCCATCCCCAGTTCCGCCGCCGATCGGAACGGCCGCAGATGGCTCAGCCTGATCAACGCCTGCCTCAGCTCCGGCTGAAAAATCACGATCAGCGCCAACACCACCACCAGCAGCAAACGGTCATACAAGAACGTCAGGCGCGCAAACGCATCCGTCTGCCTGCTCATCATCCGCACCAGCAGCGTCAGCAGGATCAGAAATACCGCTACTCCCTGGATCACCGGCGCGCCGCGCGTCCCCTTGAATGCTCTGAAAAAGTAGTACACCCCCAGCCAGATCACGCCCAGCTCAATCACCACCGTGTACCACGGATAACTGCGGAAGAGTTGAATCAGATCATTGAGCATAAACCCGCAACTTCATCGAATCCCGCGGCGCCATTCCCCTTATCCTCTGTGCCAGAGTATAGCTCTCTCGCCACTTTATCATCGTCGTCTTTTCTCGCCCGATTCCCATTTTCTCCCTCACTTTTCGCAATCCGCAAACCACGTTTCACGCATCCCGCTACGATTGTCCCATCACCTCAGGAGTTTCCCGCACCATGCCTCTTGCCTCTGACTATCGCATCGGCAGATCAACCGGCCTCTGTGCCGCCACCGGCCAACCGATGCCGCCCGGCGAACCCTGCATCGCAACTCTCTGCGAAAATCCCGCTGATGACTCCCTTCTCCGCTCCGATGTCTCCACCCTCGCGTGGGATGCGGGCTTTCGTCCCGTCGGCCTGATCGCCTACTGGCGGACAACCGTGCAGCCGCCCGATGCCCCGCGCCGCATGCTCCTTGATGACAACACCCTGATCGAGCTCTTCGAACGTCTCTCTCAATCCGATACCAACCAGCGTCTTGCCTTCCGCTTCGTCCTCGGCCTCATTCTCCTCCGTAAAAAACTCCTCAAGTACGTCGGCCGCACTCCCGCATCATCCGCCGCGTCAAAAAAATCGCTTTCCGCCGAATCCGCATCTGGTCAACCCGCTCCTGCGTCGCGCGACATCTGGCTCCTCCAGCTCAAGGGCGCGCCCGAAGGTGCCCCGCCCATCGAAATGATCGACCCCCAGCTCAGCGAAGACAATCTCGCCGACCTCACCGATCAGCTCAGCCAGATCCTCAACAGCGAACTCTGATTCTCAAACTCTGACCATCCAA